>NZ_JBFULE010000171.1:0-8482 GCF_056400485.1 Roseateles sp. P5_B10 | reverse complement strand
GCGCTGGGCCGCTCCCGAGCCGGCCCGCCTTGGCGATGTGCTTGCCGGTCAATCCGGCAAGCATCGCCGTTCCCTCGGGGGCTGAGGCCGGACACATTGCGCCCAGTGGGCGCGATGTGCCTACCGAAGGGCTGCGGCACCCGCCGCAGCGCGGTCTGCAAGACCGACCAAGGTACTCCTTGGGCGAGGGGCTCCATTCTCTAAGGCTGGGTAAAGCGGTCGCCCGGTCGAACCGGCTCTTTCACCGAGATGATCAGCGCATAGGACACGCGCTCATAGACCTCGAAGACGAACAGGATGCCGTGGCGCTCGTCGGGCAGCTTGATGGCCTCGGCCCTCTCCTGGGTCTTGTCCATGACCCTGGCGCCGTCGCGCCACAGCGCGAACACATGGCCGCGCTCGATGCCATCACGCTTGCCGCGGTTGAGCGCGACGATCTGGTTCTGGCCTGCGTTGAGTGCCTCGCCGTAGATGGCCGCGATTTGACCCGCCATGGGCTGGCTGGGCGCGTGCGGCACATACAGCTCGAGATTGCGTGCCGGTGCCGGCGCCAGACGGTCGCCGATGCCGACCTCCTGCTTGATCTGCCGGACGGTCATCGTGGCCGGCACGATCTCGGCCTTGCCATCGGCGCCGGTGCGCTCCTCGCCCAGACGGGTCAGTTCAGCCGTGCCGACATACGGGGCCTCGTAGCCCAGGATCTCGTTGGTGGCTGGGTCGCGCAGCGGGCGGGCGTTGCGGAAGACGCGGAAGTCGGTGCCGCTGCCGAAATCGCCACGCGCATAGGCCAGTTCGCCCGGGCCGAGCAGCACATGCCCTTCCTGGGCGGCGACGATGCGCGGTGCCGTGGCCAGCGCATCCGTGTCGAAGACGACAGCGTCGGTCAGGAAGGGTTGGATCAGGTGCAGCGGGATGCTTGGGATGGGGCTGGAATCCAGCGCCGAAATGCGCATCTGCGGCCGCAGCTTGACCACGCCATTGCCGGCCGTATTGCCGCCGACGCCCTGTGCCAGTTGCAGCCGGGCCCGGCCATCGACCTTGACCAGCAGCAGCACCTGGCCCGGGTAGATCAGGTGGGGGTTGCGAATCTGGTCGCGGTTCATGCCCCAGAGCTCGGGCCAGCGCCAGGGGCTTTTCAGGAACAGCTTGGAGATGTCCCAAAGCGTGTCGCCTGGCTGCACCGTGTGGCTGTCCGGCGCATTGGGCGCCAGTTCGGCCAGGGGCACGCCCGCGGACGCGACCTGATCGGCGACGCGTCGCTGTTCGGCGGTGACGGGCAGCTTGCTGGTTTGCGCCCAGGCTGAGGTCGCCGTCGCGAGGGCGAGGCAGGTCGCAAGGACTGCGAAGTGGGCTGGGCGGGCAACGGGCATCTGGCGCGGTCTCCGAGGGGATTGCCGGATCGGCGAAAATCCAGGTGATTCTGCCCGCAATCACCGGGGGCAACCAACAACCGCTAGCGCTCGTTTGCGAGTGCTTACAAGGCGCCATGGCCCAACTGCACATCCTTCGCTACCCCGACCCGCGTCTGCACACCGTTGCCAAACCGGTGGCCGCCGTGGACGAGCGCACCCGCCAGCTCGTCGATGACATGCTGGAAACCATGTACGCCGCCGACGGTGTCGGCCTGGCCGCGACGCAAGTCGACGTGCATGAGCGAGTCATCGTCATCGACACGTCGCAGGATCGCGACACCCCGCGCGTGCTGATCAATCCCGAGCTGGTTCGTCTCAGCGAGCGCATGGTCGAGGGCGAGGAAGGCTGCCTGTCGGTGCCGCAGATCTACGACAAGGTGCCGCGCCATGCCGAGGTCACCGTGCGCGCCACCAATCGCGACGGCGAGGTCTACGAGTTCGAGGCCGATGGCCTGCTGGCCGTGTGCGTGCAGCACGAGATGGACCACCTGCTGGGCAAGGTCTTCGTCGAATACCTGAGCCCGCTCAAGCGCGACCGCATCAAGACCAAGATGGTCAAGAAGACGCGCGAGGAAGAGCTCGAGGCCAAAAAGCGTAACCAAAGGTTGTGATGCGCGTCGTCTTTGCTGGCACGCCAGAATTCGCTGCCGTTGCGCTGGACGCGTTGCTGGCCGCCGGCTTCACGGTTCCGCTGGTGCTGACCCAGCCCGACCGCCCGGCCGGGCGTGGCATGAAGCTGCAGGCTTCGGCGGTCAAGCAGCGCGCCGTTGCGGCAGGCATCCCGGTCGCCCAGCCGCAGGGCCTGAAACTGGACGGCAAATATGCCGCCGACGCGGCCGCGGCGCGCGAAGCGTTGCGGGCGGCGGATGCCGACGTGATGGTCGTCGCCGCCTATGGCCTCATCCTGCCGCAATGGGTGTTGGACCTGCCTCGGCGCGGCTGCCTGAACATCCACGCCTCGCTGTTGCCGCGCTGGCGCGGCGCGGCGCCCATCCACCGCGCCATCGAGGCCGGCGACGCCGAGACCGGCATCACCATCATGCAAATGGATGCGGGCCTGGATACCGGCGACATGCTGCTGATCGGCCGCGAGACTATCCGCGCCGACGACACGACCGCGGCCCTGCATGACCGGTTGGCCGAACTGGGCGGTCGCCTGATTGTCGAGGCTCTGCAGGCGCCCAGCCTGGCGCCGACGCCCCAGCCCGGCGAGGGCGTCACCTACGCGCACAAGATCGAGAAGGCCGAGAGCGCCATCGACTGGACGCTGCCCGCTGTCGTGATCGAGCGTCGGCTGCGCGCCTTCGATCCCTTCCCCGGCGGCCAGGCGACACTGGCCGGCGAGGCGCTCAAGGTTTGGCGGGCCGAGGTCGTTGAAGGCCGGGGTAAGCCGGGTGAAGTCATCGCCGCCGGGCCGGAGGTTGCTTGTGGTGAAGGCGCTTTGAAACTGACCGAACTGCAACGCGCCGGGGGCAAGCGCGGGCCGGCTTCGACCTTCCTCCAGGCCCGGCCGATTGCCGTCGGCGAACGCTTCGACGCTTGAAACCCCGGGTGCGTKGCACCATCTCCCACGTATTCCTGACTTCCGGGCCGGTGACATGTTCAATCTGGTGAAAACCGCTGTCCTGATGGCCGCCATCACGGCGCTGTTCATGGCCGTCGGGTCCTGGATCGGCGGCCAGGCCGGCATGCTGATCGCGTTGCTGGTGGCCGTTGGCATGAATTTTTTCGCCTATTGGTTTTCGGCCGACATGGTCCTGCGCATGTACAGCGCACGGCAGGTGGACGAGAGCACGGCGCCGCAGTTCTATCGGATGGTTCAGGAACTGGCGCAACGGGCCGGCCTGTCCATGCCCAAGGTCTATTTGATCGACGAGGAAGCACCGAACGCCTTCGCGACCGGCCGCAACCCGGAGCATGCCGCCGTCGCGGCAACGACGGGCATCCTGCGCGTGCTGTCCGAGCGCGAGTTGCGTGGTGTCATGGCCCATGAACTGGCCCATGTGGCGCACCGGGACATCCTCATCAGCACCGTCAGCGCGACGATGGCCGGTGCGATCTCGATGCTGGCCAACTTCGCCGGGCTGTTCGGCGGCCGCGACGAGAACGGCCGGCAGACCAATGTCATCGCCAGCATTGCGATCGCGTTGCTTGCACCACTGGCCGCCACGGTGATCCAGATGGCCATCAGCCGCGCCCGCGAGTTCGAGGCCGACCGCGGCGGCGCGGAACTCTCCGGCGACCCGGCCGCGCTGGCCTCGGCCCTGGACAAGATCCACCGCTACGCTCAGGGCATTCCGATGGCACCCGCCGAGGCTCACCCGGAGACGGCGCAGATGATGATCATGAACCCGCTGTCCGGTGGAGGCCTGCGAGGGCTGTTCTCCACCCACCCGTCGACCGAGGAACGCGTCACGCGCCTGCTCGCGATGGCCAGGCGCTGACTCGCCGTGACCTCAAGTTGCAGCCGCGCCGGCCGATAGCTGAGCCCATGAAGCGCCTTCTTCTTGCCCTGCCCCTGCTCGCAGCCCTGTCGGCCTGCGAGCAGCTTGGCATCGACGACCCCGCCAAAGTGGCCGCTGCCAAGGAAGCCGAGGGCAAGGCCATCGGCAGCGCCTGCCGGCATGCGATGCGTGCCATCGAGGACTGCTACGTCCTCAACCCCAAGGCCCAGAAGGCCGCCGTCTACACCGGCTGGCGCGAGATGGACGAGTACATGCGCGAGAACAAGCTCGAGGGCGTCGCGCCCGTCGTGCCGCGCCCGGGCTCGGTCAAGCCGCCGGCCGACGAGCCTGAGGCCAAGCCGGTCGAGAAAGTCGCTGAAAAGGCGTCTGAAAAGGGCGGCGACAAGGCCAAGGGCCACTGATCCGGCACCTCCAGACGCATTTCGCTCCTTCCATCCTGCGCACTGTCGCGTTGGTCAGGTCCGTCCCGGCGCCGCTTGGCACCATGGGAACCATCAAAACCCCGATGGAGCCCGACATGAACACATCCCGCCGCCTCTTCGCCCTCGGTCTCGTGGCCGCTGCCGTGTTCAGCGGCTCTGCCCAGGCCTGGAGCTGGACCATCAACAGCGAGCGCATCAACGGCAATGGCGACATCGCTACCGAGGCCCGCGACACGGGCGCCTTCGACGGTGTCGCGCTGACCGGCGGCTTCAACGTCGTCATCCGCCAGGGTTCGGGCAACAAGGTCGAGGTCAAGGCCGACCGCAACCTGCTGCCCCTGATCGAAACCCGCGTCGTCGACGGCAGCAAGGGCCGCACGCTGGAGATCTCGCCCAAAAAGGGCGTCAATGTGCACAGCTCGACCAACCCCAGCCTGACCATCGAGATGCCGGCCCTGCGCTCGATCGCTGTGGCCGGCTCCGGCACCGTCAAGGTCGAGGCCATGAAGACAGCCGGCGTCGACGCCTCCATCGCCGGCTCCGGCGACATCCGCTTCGCGGGCCTGGACGCCGAACGCCTGGGGATGAAGGTCAGCGGCAGTGGTGACATCGTCGCGGCCGGCCGCTGTGCCAGCGCCCAGGTGACCATCGCCGGCAGCGGCGACGTGAAGGCGGCCGACCTGGTGGCGGAAGACGTCAAGGTCAGCATCGCCGGTAGCGGCGACGCCCAGGTCAACGCGACCAAGCGCCTGAATGTCTCCATCGCTGGCAGCGGCGACGTGAAGTACGCGGGCTCGCCGGAGATTTCGTCCTCCGTCGCCGGCAGCGGCAAAGTCCGTCGCATCGGGCAGTGATTGAAGTGCCGCCGACAATGGCGGCATGAGTCTGACTTCCAGGTTGCGCGCGCTCGCGGCCGACCCCGATTTCCGCCACGGCGCGCGCGACATGGCCTCGCCCTCCCTGGGCCTGGCGGCCTGGGGCCTGGTGACCGGTGTGACCATGGTCAAGAGCGGGCTCAGCATCCCGCTCGCCATGGGCATGTCGCTGCTGGTGTTTGCCGGCAGCGCGCAGCTGACGGCCCTGCCGCTGATCGCCTCCGGCGCGCCGCTGTGGGTGCTGCTGGCCACGGCCTTCTGCGTCAACCTGCGCTTTGTCATCTTCAGCGCGCAATGGCGCAACTACTGGGGCCATCTGCCCAGGGCGCGCCGGCTGCTGAGCGGCTATGTCGCGGCCGACCTGAACTTCGTCTACTTCGTCAAGCGCTATCCGGACCCCGTGCCGGTGCCGGGCCAGCAACGCTATTTCTGGGGTGGCGTGGCCGTCAACTGGCCGACCTGGCAGGCCTGCTCCTTCGCCGGCATCCTGCTGGCCGACCGCATTCCGCCGCATTGGGGCATTGGCTTCGCCGGCGTGCTGGCGCTGCTGGGACTGTCCTATTCGCTGCTGACCGAGAAGGTGCTGTGGTGGGTGGCTGTGACGGCTGGCGCTGTGTCGATTGCCACCTATGCGTTGCCGCTCAAGCTCAACATCCTGTGCGCCATCTTTGCGGCGGGCGCCGTAGGCTGGTGGCTGGACGCGCGAAAGGCCAGGGCATGAGCGCGCGCCGAACGCCGGGCCGTCCCAAGTCGGCGCGCATCCCCTCGAGGGATCGGTCGGCGTACTCGACGACCGAGGGGCGGACATGAGCGATGCGATGACCTGGGTGGCGCTGTTCGGCCTGGCCGGCATTTCCGTCCTGACGCGCAGTTTCTTCATGATTGGCGAGAAGCCCCTGCCCATTCCGGACTGGCTGCGCGAACTGCTCAAGGTTGCACCGCTGGCGGCCCTGGTCGCGGTCGTCGCGCCCGAGATCTTCATGACGCAGGGCCAGCTCATCACGACCTGGCAGGATGCGCGCTGGCCCGCGGCGGTGGCCGCGACGGCCTACTACTTTTGGCGCAAGGGCATCCTGGGCACCATCCTCGTCGGCATGGCGGTCATGCTGCCTTTGAAGCTCGGCCTCGGCTGGTAACCGCGCCGGAACGGCGGGCGGCGAGAATCGCGGCAGTTTCGGTTTCTCATCAACTGCCCCGCCCACCATGAACGTCATCCGCTTCTCCGACCTGATCGCCGCCGGCAAGGTGGCCGGCCAGCGCGTCTTCATCCGCGCCGACCTCAACGTGCCGCAGGACGACACCGGCAAGATCACCGAGGACACCCGCATCCGCGCCTCGTTGCCGGCCATCAGGATGGCCCTGGACGCCGGCGCCGCCGTCATGGTCACCTCCCACCTGGGCCGCCCGACCGAGGGTGAGTTCAAGCCTGAAGATTCGCTGGCACCGGTGGCCGAGCGCATGGCCGAGCTGCTGGGCCGCCCGGTGCCGCTGCAGCGCGACTGGGTCGATGCCGTCTCCGTCGCGCCGGGCCAACTGGTGCTGCTGGAGAACTGCCGCGTCAACAAGGGCGAGAAGAAGTGCAGCGAGGAGCTGTCCAGGAAGCTTGCCGCCTTGTGCGACATCTTCGTGCACGACGCCTTCGGCACGGCCCATCGCGCCGAGGCCACCACCTACGGCATCGCCAAGTACGCCAAGATCGCTTGCGCCGGCCCGCTGCTGGCAGCCGAGATCGACGCCATCACCAAGGCGCTGGCCAACCCGCGCCGCCCGCTCGTCGCTATCGTTGCCGGCTCCAAGGTGTCGACCAAGCTGACCATCCTGCAAGCCCTGGCGAGCAAGGTCGACGGCCTCATCGTCGGCGGCGGCATCGCCAACACCTTCATGCTGGCCGCAGGCCTGAAGATCGGCAAGTCGCTGGCCGAGCCGGATCTGATCGATCAGGCCAAGTCCGTCATCGATGCGATGGCTGCGCGCGGCGCCGACGTGCCCATCCCCGAAGACGTCGTGACGGCCAAGACCTTCTCCGCGGGTGCCACGGCGGCGGTCAAGGCGGCCACCGACGTGGAGGACGACGACCTCATCCTCGACATCGGCCCCAAGACGGCCGCCAAGCTGGCCGAGAAGCTCAAGGCCGCCGGCACCATCGTCTGGAACGGCCCGGTCGGCGTGTTCGAGTTCCCGGCCTTCGCCCATGGCACGGAGGCCATCGCCCGCGCCATCGCCGAGAGCGTTGCCTTCAGCATTGCCGGTGGCGGCGACACGCTGGCTGCGATTGCCAAGTACGGCATCGAGAAGGACGTGGGCTACATCTCCACGGGCGGCGGCGCCTTCCTGGAGGTGCTGGAAGGCAAGACGCTGCCGGCCTTCAAGATCCTGGCCGAGCGCGCAGCGGGCTGATACAAGTCCGCCGCTGGGGGCGGTCATGATTTCACGTTCAGCGTCGGCCGCTCCCACCGCCCGGCGTTACCGGCCGACACAATTGCCGGATGGTTTTGCGCTGGCTTCTCGCCCTGCTCGTCGTCACGACGCTGCTGGGCCTTTATGCCAACGAGCATTGGATGACCCGCCACCTCGTGCTCGATGGGCGCGGGGCTGGGCAGCATCTGGAGATCGTCGACGACCGCAGCAGCGGCGGCAAGAGCGAAGCCAGGCTGGACCCGGCCGCCGGTGGCCCAGTGGCGATGCATTGCGAGGTTCGCCCCGGCTACGAATGGCCCTACTGCGAATTGCAATTCGAGATGAAGGGCCGGGCCCTGGATCTGCGCAATTTCAGCCATATCCGCCTATGGCTGCACGCGGAGGGCCCATCGCTGGACCATCAGGCGCCACAGGTGCGCGTCTTCCTGCGCAATGSCAACCCGGCCTATACGAAGCCGGGTGACGCCGAAAGCCTCAAGCCCCAGGAGGTCACCTTCGCGCCCGGCGCCCAGCCCCAGCCGGTGGAAGTGCGGCTGTCGCAGTTCGCCGTCAGCTCGTGGTGGGCCCAGACACATCAACTGCCCGTATCCCTGGTGGGCCCGGAGATGGACAGCATCCGCGTCATCAGTTTCAGCACCAGCGGCCAGGTGGCGCCGGGCCAGCACCTGATCCGCGTGAACCGCGCCGAACTCGTCGGTGACTGGGTCGCTCCCGAGACCTTCCGCCTCGGCCTGGTTGGCCTGTGGATGTTCAGCCTGCTGGGCTATCTGGTCTGGGAAAGCTGGACGGTGCACGGGCGCCTGCGCTTGTCGATGAAACGCTCGCGAGCGCTCGAGAAGATGGCCTTGCGCGACCCGCTGACGCGTGTGGCCAACCGCGATGGCCTCAAC
>NZ_JBFULE010000170.1:0-8512 GCF_056400485.1 Roseateles sp. P5_B10 | reverse complement strand
GCGTTGGACACCTTGGAAGGACTGCTCGATGCCGAGGAAAATCAGCTGCGCAAAACGCATCCCCAGCGCGATGGTTTCCTCGAGGCGCTGACCAAGCTGGAGAAGCAAGCCCAGCTGATCGAAGACGAGGACCTGGCCAGCGGAACGTACAGCGAGGCACACGAGGAAAAGTTGGCCGCATTGCGCAGGCTGGCGGCCAAGCGCAACTACGACGAGGCGCTGGCGCAGGCTGCGCGGCTGCTCGAAGAAGTGCACGCATGGATTGAAGAAGCGCGCAAGGCGCAGCAGGCGCTGGAGGAAGCGCTGAACCTTGCGCTGGACGACATCGCGTTCTACGAGGAGGGCGAACACATCGACGACGACGAGCGCAAGGCCATGTATGCGTTGGTGGACCAGGCCCGATCGAATGACGACTTCGTCGACGCCCTCCAGTTCGTCAACAAGATCGTCAAGACAAAGATCCAGTGGTTCCTGGAGCGGCAGGCCCAATGGCGGGAAGTCAGCGCGCCGGTTCGCGTCCGCAAGCCACGCCAGCCGCCCAACTATGGCCAAGCCGCAGACCACATCGTGGACGTGGTGCTCAGCATGTTCCGCAGCACGTTCGACTACGCGGGCCCGTCCCTGAACGTGCAGGAGCTGTATCCCAGGGAAAGGTACAACCCGGGGCGCCTGAAGCAGGCGCTACGCAACCGCTTCGCCACACTCAGCCCTCCTGGGCAGCTTCCCAGAAAAGGGCTGGGGCCCAGGTGCTACTTCAACCTCGGTGCGGGTGGAACGACGAAGAAGAAGTACGAGTACAACGTCAAGGTCAGGCGCGAAGGTGTTGACAGGGCCCTGGCTCAGATCCACATCATCTATCCGTAGCGAGGACGCGGCGTTGCCACGCCGCTCTCCGCCTCACCTTGAAAAGCGCCAGAGAGCCGCTGGGCAGGTTCTCGCGATGCAGCGCGCCCCGGTTTGAGGGGGTGCCGTGAACCGGCTCTACCAGTCGCGAAGTCCGCGGTCGGGCCGTGGCGTCAAGGCGCTTTCGCGTAGGCCGCCATGAACACACGCACCGCCTCGCGCAGCAGTGCCCTGTCTTCGCGCGCGTCGGGCATGTCGAGCATCAACAAGCCGCGGATGTGGCCGTCGCCAAGGAACATGGACAGGAACAGGTCCGCCGCCTGGCGCGGGTGCCGGATGTTCAGCGCGCCCTGCGCATCGGCGCGGCGCAGATAGGCCGCCAGGTCGCCGATCAGCCGGTCGGCCCCCTGCCTGTAAAAGGCCAGGCAGGCCTCGCGCTGCACCGCGGCGGCGCCATAGATCGAGCGGAACTTGCCCAGCACGTCCTCCTCGCGCGCCAGCGCCAGGAACTGCTCTCCGACGGCCAGCAGCGCCTTCTGCGGCTGCGTCGGGTCCAGCGCTTCGACGCCAGCGACCCCGCCCATCACGCGGTCGGTGCGATCGCGAATCACTGCCTCGAACAGGCCTTCCTTCGAAACGAAGTGGCTGTAGATGGTCATCTTCGAGACGCCGGCTTCGGCGGCGATGGCATCGACGCTGGCCCGCTCCAGACCGTGCGCATTGAAGTGGCTGTGCGCCGCTTCCACGATGCGCCGCAAGCGCTCGGGGTCGCGCGGCCGGCCGCGACGCGGTGGGGACTCGACTGGCTTCTCGTTTTCGGGCATTCGCGGCTTTCTGTACTTGACAGTCCAATATATGCCATTAAACTTACTGGACTAGAGAGTCCAGTATATGAAGCCTTTCACACAGCCCGCCCCGAATCGCAATCGCCACCCCGGCGCCCGACCGACCCGCCTCATCTCGGCCGCCGCGGCGCTGACGATCCTGTCGGCCTGCTCGGCACCGCCCAGGCAGCCGCCGGCGCCCTCAGTGCCGCTGTCCGCGGCATTCGCGCAGGTCGGGTCGGCTGTGGCCGGCCAGGTCTCCGATGGCGCCTGGTGGGCCGGCTACGGCGATCCGGTGCTGACGGCGCTGATCGAAGCGTCCTTGTCTGCCAACCAGGACGTGGCGGTCGCGCTGCAACGCGTTGGCCAGGCTCGCGCCGGCCGCGATGCCGCGGCCTCTCGCCTGTGGCCCACGGTGGGCGTACAGGCCTCGGCCTCGCGCAGCGACAGCGGGCTGCCCGACCCCGTCAAGCAAGGCATGCCCGACACGCGTGCGTTGCGCGCCGGTGTCGACGTGGCCTGGGAGATCGATCTCGCCGGCGGCGTGCGTGCGGCACGCGACGCTGCGCAGGCTGATGCAGCCGCAGCAGCGGCCGGTGTACAAGGCGCACGGCTGCTGGTGGCCAGCGAAGTGGCGCGGCAGTACTTCGTGCTGCGCAGCGCCGAGGAGCGTCTGCGCATCGTGCAGGCTCTCGCGGCGGCCCAGCGCGAAACGGCGACCCGCGTCGCCAGCCGCCTGCGCGAAGGCGAGGCCAGTGCTTTCGACCTGGATCGCGCGCGCGCCGAAGCCGGGGCGCTCGACGCGCAAGTGCCGCCGTTGCGAACGCTGGCGGGCACCTCGCAGACGCGGCTGGCCGTGCTGCTGGGTCGCAACCCGTCGGCACGCGTTGTTGACGAGAACGCAGGCTTTGCCTGGCCTGCTGCGCGCGAGATCGGCACCGGCCAGCCCAGCGAATTGCTGCGGCGCCGGCCCGACCTGATCGCTGCCGAGTCGCGCGTCGCGGCCGAGACGCTGCGCGGCGCCGAGGCGCGAGCCCAGTACTGGCCCAAGCTCTTTCTGAGTGCCTTGTTCGGTCGCGAGGACCTGCGGCTGAATGCACTCGATCTCGCGCCGGTGCATTTCTCGAACGTGGCGCTGGCCTTTGCCATGCCGGTCTTCAACGCCGGCCGCATCGACGCGGGCATCCGCGCGCAGTCGGCGCGGGCCGACGAGGCGCTGCTGGTGTGGCAGAAGGCGGTGCTGGTCGCCGTGCAGGAGGTCGAGGACAGCCTGCTCGTGCGCACCCAGGAGGCCGAGCGCGCCACAGCGCTGGCCAGCACGGTCGAACATCGCCGCCGCTCGCTGCAGCGCGCGCAATCGCTGCAGCGCGAAGGGCAGATCGACCTGCTGGTGCTGCTCGACGTGCAGCGCTCGGTGTTGTCCAGCGAGCTCACCCTGGCGGACAGCCGCCTGCAGCAGGTGCTGGCCGACGTGCAGCTCTACAAGGCCCTGGGTGGCGGTCTCGAGCCGACCCGTGCCGGCAGTGCCATGACTTCCTTTGCCGAGAGGGCATTCCAGTGAACAGAATTTTCTTTGCCATCTCCCTCCTGGCCCTGGCCGCCTGCAGCGGCCCGCCCGCGCCGGTCGCCGCCGTCAAGCCGGTCTTCGTGACCCCCGTCAGCCCCGCCGCGTCGGCGCAAACGCGCAGCTTCACCGCCGTGGTCCGCGCCCGTGTCGAGACGGAGCTGGGTTTTCGCACCGGCGGCAAGGTGGTGGACAGGCTCGTCGAGGTGGGCGACACCGTGAAGGCCGGCCAGGCGCTGGCGCGGCTGGACCCGGCCGACTACCAACTGGCGGTGAGTGCCGCCGCCAACCAGGTCCAGGCCGCGTCGGTGGATGCGCAGCAGGCCGCGTCCGACGAAGCGCGCTTGCGCCGCTTGCTGGCCGACGGCTCGGTGGGCGCTGCCGACCATGAGCGCCAGAAGGCGCGTGCCGACGCAGCCGCCGCCCGGCTCGAACAGGCGCGCCGCCAGCTCGACCTGGCACGCAATCGCGAGGGCTACGCGACGCTGGTGGCACCCTACGCCGGCGTGGTCACCGCGCTGCGCTTCGAGCGCGGCCAGGTGGTGGCCGAGGGCCAGCCGGCGCTGTCGCTGGCCCGCGAAGGCGAACGCGAGATCGTTGCCGAACTGCCCGAGGAGTGGGTCGGCCGGGTGCGCACGCTCTCCGCCACGGCCACGCCCTGGCAGGACGCCAAGTCACCCCTGAGGCTGGTGCTGCGCGAGCTCTCGCCACTGGCCAGTGCGCAGGGCCGGACCTTCCGCGTGCGCTACGCCGCCGCCCAGGAATCGCGCGCGCAGGTCGGCGCGCTGCCACTGGGCAGCACCATGCAGCTGAACCTGTCCGGGCAAGCGACCGGGCCGGCGACCACCGCCGTGCCGGTCACCGCGCTGGTGAAGGCCAGCGCGTCCGCTGGGGTCTGGGTGCTCAACGCCAAGGGCTCCGGCCTGGTGTTCACACCCGTGCAGGTGGTGGCCATGGACGACGCCTGGGTACACGTCACCGGCCTGGTCGGTGGCAGCCGGGTGGTCAGCGTCGGCGCGCAGAAGCTTGATGCCGGCATCACCGTGCGCGCCGTCGAGCGCACAGCCGAAGCCGGCACGGCTGCGGTCGCCAGGAGCGGCTCGTGAAGCGCTTCAACCCGTCGGAATGGGCCGTCACGCACCGGGCGATGGTGCTGTTCCTGATCATCGCGACGCTCATCATCGGCGGCTTCTCCTTCAGCCGCCTGGGCCGCCTGGAGGACCCCAGCTTCGACGTGCCGACGATGACGGCCATCGTCGTGTGGCCGGGCGCCACCGCGCAGGAGGTGCAGGACGAGGTGCTCAACCGCATCGAGCGCCGGCTGCAGGAGCTGGACCATTTCGACTACGTGCGCAGCTTCGCGCGCCAGGGCTATGGCGGCATCACGCTGTGGATGAAGGGCGGCAGCAGCAAGGCGGAGCTGGAGAACGCCTGGTACCAGGTGCGCAAGAAGATCGGCGACGTGCGCCAGGAGTTCCCCGAAGGCGTGCGCGGGCCGTTCTTCAACGACGAGTACAACGACCGCTACAGCGTGCTCTACGCGGTGAGCGCGCCCGAGCTGACCATGGCCGAGCTGCTGACGGTCACCGAAGACGTGAAGCGGCGCATCCACAGTGTGGCCGGCGCCGGCAAGGTCGACGTGCTGGGCAAGCAGGCCGAGCGCGTGTTCGTTGAAGTCTCAACGCGGCGGCTGGCGGCGATGGGCATTGCCCCAACCGCAGTCTTCGACGCGCTGGCGCGGCAGAACCTGGTGGCCCCCGCGGGCTCGGCCGATACCACCCACGACCGCGTGCAGGTGCGGGTGGACGGCGGCCTGCGCAGCGCGGCGGACGTCGCCAACGTGACGCTGGAGGTGGGCGGCCAACTGCTGCGGCTGGCCGACATCGCGACCGTGCGCACCGGCTACGAAGACCCGCCGAGCATGACCATTCGCCACAACGGCGTGCCGGTGCTGGCCATCGGCGTGACCATGCAGGCCAACGGCAACGTGCTCGACTTTGGGCGCGCGCTCGACGAGCGGCTCGCGCAGGTGAAGCAGGAACTGCCGGCGGGCGTGCAGATCCAGCAGTACGCGGATCAGCCGCGGGTGGTGGCGGAGTCCGTCTGGGAGTTCGAGCGCTCGTTCCTGGAGGCGCTGGCCATCGTGCTGGCCGTGTCCTTCCTGTTCCTGGGCTGGCGCACTGGCATCGTGGTGGCCGCGTCGGTGCCGCTGGTGCTCGGGCTGGTGGCGGCCGTCATGTACGCCGCCGGCTGGGCGCTGGACCGCATCTCGCTGGGTGCGCTGATCATCGCGCTGGGCCTGCTGGTGGACGACGCCATCATCGCGGTGGAAATGATGGTGGTGAAGCTGGAAGAAGGCTGGGATCGCATGCGCGCTGCCACCTATGCCTACACGTCCACCGCGTTTCCGATGTTGACCGGCACGCTGGTCACGGCCGCCGGCTTCATGCCGGTGGGCTTCGCGAAGTCGATCGCCGGCCAGTACGCGGGCGGCATCTTCTGGGTCGTCGGGGCGGCGCTGATCCTGTCGTGGGTGGTCGCCGTGGTGTTCACGCCCTACCTCGGCGTGCTGCTGCTGCCGAAGAACCTGGCGGCTGCAGGTACGCACCACGACCCCTACGACCGACCCGTCTACCGCTGGCTGCGCGGCATCGTCGACTGGGCCGTGCAGCACCGAGCCTGGGTGCTGGGCACCACGGTGCTGGTTTTTGCCATCGCCGGCGCCGGCATGCTGGCGGTGCAACAGCAGTTCTTCCCGACCGCGTCGCGGCCCGAACTGCTGGTGGAACTGCGGCTGCGCGAAGGGGCGTCGTTCGCCGCCACCTCCGCCCAGGTGAAGCTGCTTGAAGCGCACCTGGCGAAGGACCCGGACATCGAGTTCTTCACCGCCTACACCGGCGCCGGCACGCCGCGCTTCTATCTGTCCATTCAGCCGGAGCTGCCGAACCCGGGGTTCGCGCAGATCGTCGTCAAGACGGCGGGTACCGAACAGCGGGAACGCGTGCGCACCCGTCTCCTGGACTTGTTCGCCAAGGATGAAGTCCTGCCCGACGTCAACGCCCGCGTGACGCGTCTCGAGTTCGGACCGCCGGTGGGCTTTCCGGTCCAGTTCCGCGTGATCGGCCCGGACAAGGTGCAGGTGCGCGAGATCGCCTACCGGGTGCGCGACGCGGTGCGCCAGAACCCGCTGGTGCGCGACACGCAACTGGACTGGAACGAGCAGGTCCGCTCGGTGCAGGTCCACGTCGATCAGGACAAGGCGCGGCTGCTGGGCCTGTCCAGCGCCGACATCCAGGGCCTGGTGCAGACCACGCTGGACGGCGCGCCGGTGACGCAGATCCGCCGCGGCGAGGAACTCGTCGACGTGGTCGTGCGGGCGACGCCCGACGAGCGCAAGAACATTGGCCAACTCGGCGACCTGCAACTGTTCACGCGCAGCGGCGTCAACGTGCCGCTGTCCCAGGTGGCGCGGGTCGAGCCGGGTTTCGAGGAGCCGGTGCTGTGGCGGCGCAACCGCGACATGGCGCTGACCGTGCGCAGCGACGTGGTCGATGGCGTGCAGGGCCCCTACGCCACGGCGCAGATCCGGCCATCGCTGCAGCCCATCATCGACAGCCTGCCCGCGGGTTACCGCATCGAGGAAGGCGGCGCCATCGAGGAGAGCGACAAGGCGAACAAGGCGCTGTTCGCGGTGTTCCCGGCGATGTTCGCGGTGATGCTGACGCTGCTGATGATCCAGCTGCAAAGCTTCTCGCGGCTGTTCATGGTGTTCATGACGGCACCGCTGGCGCTGATCGGCGTGGTGCCGGCACTGCTGCTCTTCAATGCACCGTTCGGCTTCGTCGCGCTGCTGGGCGTGATTGCGCTGGGCGGGATGATCATGCGCAACTCGATCATCCTCGTCGACCAGATCGACCAGGACATCGCGCGTGGCGTGGCGCCCTGGGCCGCGATCGTCGATGCCACGGTGCGGCGCTCGCGTCCCGTGGTGCTGACGGCCGCAGCCGCGGTGCTGGCCATGATCCCGCTGACCCACAGCGTGTTCTGGGGGCCGATGGCGATCTCGATCATGGGCGGCCTCGTCGTGGCCACGGCGCTGACCCTCGTCTTCGTCCCGGCGCTGTACGCCGCCTGGTTCCGCGTCCGGCGCGACAGCCCCGCGCAGGCGCCCGACGCGGCACCCATGGCGGCCAGCGCGTGACGGGGCTGCTCGCAGGCGCTGGACCCATGGCGGCACCAGCGCCACTTCGCCATGGCGCACATGCTGTCAGGCGGCGCGCACTGGCTGCTGAGCCCTCACCTCTTCCAAACGCTGATGCGCCGCACCTTCCCAGGCGATGGGCAGCTGGTTCTTGGCCTGGAGGTAGTGATGCGTGAAGACGCCCAGGTACGCGTCAAGCGTCTTGCCGGCGGCCTCGTCACCCGCCAGGTTCAGGCACTGCGCGGCCACCTCGCTGGTGCAGAAATGGTCGCCGCAACGTGACCGGCGCAGCCTGTACTGCGAGGCCTCGGCGGGCGCCAGGCTGAGCACCGGCATGGAGTTCAGGTAGGGGCTTCGGCTGAACATCTTGCGCGCCTCGGACCAGGTGCCGTCCAGCAGGATGAACAGCGGGCGCTTGGCTGCTCCGTCCTGGCCCGCGACGTGCGGCCGAACGGCATGCACCACACGCTCCGGCGCGGCGTACTGGCCCGGGAAGACGACGTAGGGATCCCAGGCCGGCTCGCTCAACAGGGCCAGGAGCGCGGGGTCGGGCTCGGTTCGCGACCAGCCGAAGGCGAAGGTGTCTGCGACGGTATCCGCGATCAGCCAACCGGTGTTGGTGGGCTTCAGCGGCTCGATGTCGGCCATCAGCAGGCACACCGCGGCGCGCGTGTTCACCGACGGGCGCAAGGCGCACATGCAGTGCGTGGAGACCAGCCGGCAGCCTTCGCAGCGCTCGCGCTTGAAGCCGCCGCGAGCCGAGAACGGCTTGGTGGCACTCGCCAGGCGCGCGGCGCGCAGAAGGGATACGGCATGAGACATGCGCGGATTGTCGGAGCACTGCTCATCCAAACGGATGCCCCCATCCCATCCGTCTGTCGGCTGTGCAACCCGGGTGGCGCTTCCTAGACTGCCCTGCAACGAGTGGATTGCGAGCGGGCCAAAGCCGGTGACGCGGCGGATGGGCGGCCAGCCCGATCCAGTTGACAGGGAGATTTCCATGCTGACTTCCTCGATTGCGCGTAGCGGTCGACGCCTTGCCGCGCTGCTGGCGCTGGCCGGGGCCGCACTGTGCTGCCC
>NZ_JBFULE010000169.1:0-8513 GCF_056400485.1 Roseateles sp. P5_B10 | reverse complement strand
CGGCTGTGGATCCATGCCGTGTCACTGGGCGAGACGCGCGCGGCCAGCGCCCTCATCACGGCCCTGCGCGGGCGCGAGCCCGGCCTGCGCCTGCTGCTGACCCATTCCACGGCAACCGGCCGCGAAGCCGGCCAAGCCCTGCTGCGCGAGGGTGATGCCCAGGCCTGGCTGCCCTACGACACACCCGGCGCCGTGCGCCGCTTCCTGCGCCATTGGCAGCCCAAGGTCGGCGTGTTGATGGAAACCGAGGTCTGGCCGACATTGCAGCGTGAAGCCGAAAGGGCCCGGGTGCCCATGGTGCTGGCCAACGCGCGCCTGTCGGAGAAAAGCCTGCGCCAGGGCCGGCGCCTGGCGGCACTGATGCGGCCGGCGGCACGCCGCATGACGCTGGCCCTGGCCCAGACCGAGGCCGACGCCGAACGCATCCGCGCGATGGGCATGGCCCGTGTCGAGGTGGCCGGCAACCTGAAGTACGACATCGCGATGGACCCGGCCCTGATCGCCCGCGGCAAGGCCTGGGCGCAGCGCCTCGGGCGCCCCGTGCTGATGCTGGCTGTCAGCCGCGAGGGCGAGGAAAAAGCGCTGCTCGACGAGTGGGTCAAGCTGCCCGCCCCTCGTCCGCTGCTGGCCATCGTGCCCCGCCACCCGCAGCGTTTCGACGAGATTGCGGCGCTCATTCAGGCTGCCGGCCTGACGCTGGCGCGCCGCAGCCAGTGGGGCGATGAGCCGCCGCCCGAGGCCCTCACCGTCGACGTCTGGCTGGGCGACTCCATGCGCGAGATGCCGCTGTACTACGGCCTGGCCAGCGTCGCGCTGCTCGGCGGCAGTTTCGCGCCGCTGGGCGGCCAGAACCTCATCGAGGCCGCGGCCTGCGGCTGCCCGGTGCTGGCGGGGCCGCACACTTTCAATTTCGCCGAGGCGACCGAGCTGGCCATTGCAGCGGGTGCGGCCAGACGCTGTGCCGATCTGTCCGACGCCGTCGCCCAGGGCCTGACACTTTGTGGGGACACTGTGTCACGGCAGACCATGGCGGCACGGGCGCAAGCCTTCTCCCGGGCGCACCAAGGGGCTGCCGCCCGCATGGCGGCGGCCCTGCTTTCAATCATTCCCTGACGGCCATGACGACCTATTCCGGTGAATGCCTTTGTGGCCGGGTAAAGCTGGCCGCCCGAGGCGAACCGCTGCGCGTGGGCATCTGCCATTGCATGGACTGTCGCAAGGAGAGCGGCTCGGCCTTCACCTTCTACGCCGTCTGGCCAGCCGGCCAGTTCGAGCATGAAGGCGACACCGCCGAGTTCCGCGGCCAGCGCTTCTGCCCTCGCTGCGGCTCGCGGCTGTTTTCCCTCGACGACCAGGAGGCCGAGATCAAGCTCGGCATCCTGTCGCAGGCGCCCACGCCCCTCGTGCCGAGCTACGAGCTCTGGGTCAAGCGCCGCGAGCCCTGGCTTCAGGCCGTCCCGGGCGCCGAGCAGTTCGACGAGAACAGGGGCTGAGCCCCGGGATCAACTGCCCTGGGTCCAGCCGCCGCCCAGCGCCTTGACGAGTTGCGCCGTCGCCGCCCATTGCGCGCCGCGCAGCTGGGCCAGGGCGCGCTCGGTGGCGAGCGGCGTGCGCTCGGCCTCGGTCACGTCCAGATAGCTGACGGCGCCCTTGTCATAGCGGCTCTTGGCCACGTTCAACGCCTGGCTGCTGGACGCCAGCGTGCGGTTCTGGGCGTCCACGACGGTCGCGCGCCCCTGCAGTTCGGCCAGCGCGTCGTCGACCTCGCGCAAGGCCTGCAGCATGCGGCTGCGGAAGGCGGCGAGAGACTCGTCCACCGAGGCCCTCGCGCCGGCGAGGTTGGCCTTGTTGCGGCCGCCTTCGAAGATGGGCAGCGAGATGCTCGGACCGATGTTGTACAGGCGCGCTGGCGCGGAGATCAGCGAGTCCAACTCCTTGCTCTGGTAGCCGAAGCTGCCGGTCAGGCGGATGGACGGGTAGAAGGCGGCCTCGGCAATGCCGACCTGGGCCGTCGCGGCATGCAGCTGCGCCAGGCTTTGTGCCAGGTCAGGACGGCGTTGCAGCAGCTCGGACGGCAGGCCGGCGCGGATCTGCGGCGGTGCCGCCATCGGTGACGCCCGCAGCTTCAGCTCGGCCGCGGCCTGGCCGGTCAGCGCGGCGATCTGGTTGGCCACCAGCGCCTGGCGGCGCGGCAGGTCGGCCACGTCGGCGTCGGCCGAGGCCAGTTCGGCGCGCACGCGCTCCAGGTCCTGCGTCGTCGAGGAGCCCGCGTCGAAGCGGGTCTGCGCGACCTTGAAGGCGTTGGCGCGGCTGTCGCGCAGGCGTTGCAACGCTGCGGCCTCGTCGGCCAGCGCGCGCCACTGCCAGTAGGCGGCGGCGACGTCGGCGGTCAGCGCGACGCGGGCGGCGGCAGCGTCGAGCGTGGAGGCATCCAGCTGGGCTTGCGAAGCTTCAGCCTGGCGCTTCACGCGGCCCCAGAGGTCCAGCTCCCAGCCGATGGAGGCCTGCACACCGGTCTGGGTGCCGTCGAAGGTGATGGCCTGGCCGCCCAGCACCGGCGTCGTCACCGACTTGGCGGACGTGCGCAGGTTGGTGACGCTGCCGCCGACGTCGACGCGGGGCAGCTCGTCCGCCTTGGTCGCACCGAACACGGCGCGCGCCCGCTCGACCCGCGCCGCCGCGGCGGCCAGCGTCGGGCTGGCCTGCAAGGCCTGGGCTTCGAGCGCATTGAGCTGGGCGTCGCCGAACATCAACCACCAGTCGCGCTGCAGTTCGGCGCCGGCCACGGGTGCGGCGGCACGGTAGGCCGCAGGTGCGTTGGGGGCCGGGGCCTGGTAGTTGGGGCCGAGCGTCGTGCAGGCGGCCAGCGAAGCTGTCAGAAGCAGCGAAAACGAGAACTTTGCATTCATCTCTATCTCCGAACGGGAGTGCATGACCAAGCGGCAGCCGTGGAACCGGCTTTGCCGGGCCACTGGCTGCGCCCCCTTGAGGGGGAGCGCGAAGCGCAACGGGGGTGGGCCATCAATGTGCGGCTTCGGCGGCGCCTGCGCCACCGAGCACCTTCTTGCTCATCCAGACGATGAACACGCAGCTGATCAGCGCGATGCCCAGGATCAGGAAGGCGTCGTTGTAGGCCATGACGAAGCTGTCGCGGCGCACGACGTTGTCCAGGGCCTTGATGGCCATGTCCTGGGCGGTCGCGARGTCGGCGCCCTTGGACGCAAAGTTCTGTGCCAGCGTGTCCAGGCGAGCCTGCGTGGCGGGGTCGTAAAGGCTGATGGACTCGCCGACGCGGGCGCTGTGCAGGTGCTCGCGGTTGGTCAGCAGCGTGGCCAGCGTGGCGATGCCGACCGAGCCGCCGAGGTTGCGCATCATGTTGAACATGCCCGAGGCGCTGGGCAGCAGGTTGGGCGGGACGCCGTTCACCGCGAAGTTGGTCAGCGTGATCATGATCAGCGGCTGGCCCAGGGCGCGCACGATCTGCGCGAACAGCAGCTCGGGGCCGGCCGTGTCGACGCTCATGTGGGTGTTCATGAAGCACGACGTGGCGAACAGCGCCAGGCCCACGCTCATCATCACGCGGTTGTCCAGCTTGGTGGACAGCTTGGCCGCGAACGGCATGATGAAGAGCTGCGGCAGGCCCATCCACATGATGACGATGCCGATCTGCATCGGCGTGTAGCTGGCGATCTGGCCCAGGTACAGCGGCAGGATGAAGGCCGAGCCGTAGAGGCCCATGCCGGTCGCAAACGCAATGACGCCGGCGATCAGGAAGCTCGGGCGGCCGAGGATGTGCAGGTCGATGAAGGTGTTCTTGCGCGTCAGGCCGCGCCAGGCCCAGCCATAGATGCCGCCCACCGCCAGCACGGCGGCCGTGATGATGAAGGGGCTTGAGAACCAGTCCTTGGCATTGCCCTCYTCCAGCATCGCGGTCAGCGAACCCAGGCCGACGGCCATGAAGACGACGCCCCACCAGTCCACCTCACGCAGCAGCCGCAAGTTCATCGGCTCCTTGTCCAGGCCGATGCTGACGCCGAGCATCAGCAGGATGCCGGGTGCCCAGTTGATGTAGAAGATGCTGGGCCAGCCATACAGCTCGGTAAGGTAGCCGCCGACGGTGGGGCCCAGCGTGGGGGCCAGCGTGGCCGTCATGCCGAACAGGGCCAGGCCGATGGGGCGCTTATTCAGTGGCAGCTTGCGCGTGACCAGCGTCATCGCCATCGGGATCATGACGCCGCCGGTGAAGCCCTGGGCCGCGCGGAAGGCGATCATGCTTTCCAGGCTCCAGGCCATGCCGCACAGCGTGCTGAAGAGCAGGAACAGCGCGACATTGATGACCAGGTAGCGCCGCGTGGAAAACACCATCGACAGGAAGCCCGCCAGCGGGATGACGACGATCTCGGCGACGAGGTAGGCGCTGGAGATCCAGGAGCCCTCTTCCTGCGTGGCCGACAGCGCGCCGAGGATGTCCCGCAGCGAGGAGTTGGTGATGGCGATGTCCAGCACCGCCATGAAGGCACCCAGCAGGCTGGCCAGCACGGCCAGCCAGGTGCGGCCGCTGACCTTCTGGTCGGGCGGCGGGGGGAGGTAGTTTTCGTTGCCCATGTCAGGCTTACTCGGAAATTTCGACTTCCACCTGCACCGAGAGGCCCGGCACGATGCGTGTCGCGGCTTCACCCAGGCTCTTCAGGCTCTCGGGCTCGAAGACAACCTTGACCGGCACGCGCTGSACRATCTTGGTGAAGTTGCCGGTSGCGTTRTCSGGCGGCAGCAGCGCGAAGCTGGCGCCCGAGGCCGGGGCAAAGCTGTCGACATGGGCTTCCAGTTCCTTGCCCGGGAAGGCGTCGACCTTCACGTGCACCTTCTGACCCGGCTTCATCTTCGCGAGCTGGGTTTCCTTGAAGTTGGCGGTGATCCAGACCTCGGGCTCGACGATGGCCGCCAACTGCTGGCCGGCCTGCACGCGCTGGCCGACCTCGACCGTGCGCTTGCCGACGCGGCCGTCGCTGGACGCGCGCAGCTCGACATAGCCAAGCTGGTTCTGAGCGTCCTTCAGCAAGGCCTGCGTCGCACTCTTTTGCGCGTTGGCCGACTGGCGCGCGCTCTCGGCGGCGGCGATGGCTTCCTTGGCGGCCGAGGCGCCGGCCTTGCGGGCGGTCAGGTCGGCGCGGGCCACGTCGCGGGCGGCAAGCGTGGCATCCAGTTCCTGCTTGCTCGTGGCGCGCAACTCGGCGCCGAACAGCGCCTGGCTGCGCTTGGCGTCCAGCTCGGTGCGGGCCAGCACGCTCTCGGCCTGGGCGACCTGCGAGTTCGTCACCGCGGCCTGGGCCTTGGACTGGGCGATCTGCGCAGCTGTCGTTGCGATGGCCGCGTCGGCCTGCGCGATCTGGGCCTTCAGGCGCTCGATCTGCACGGCGGCGTCGGACGGGTCCAGGCGCAGCAGCACATCGCCGGCCTTGACCACAGCGTTGTCCTGCATGCGCATCTCGGTGACTACACCGGCCACGCGCGTGGCGACCGGGTGCAGGCGGCCGGCGACAAAGGCGTTCTCGGTCTCGACGAGATGCTGTGCGCGCCACCACATGCGGCCACCCAGGCCGATGCCGCCGATCAGCAGGATCGCGCCGACGATGAGCAGGGGCACGGGCGGGCCGCTCTTGGCAGGCTTCGGGGCAACGGTGTTGTCTTGCGGTGCATTCATGACAGGGTTTCCTTGTTGTTGCTTGAGGTTGTTCTAGGGCTGAGGCGGCCCATGCCGCCAGACTGGAATCGCTGCAGCGCGGCCACAACCYGGCCTTCGTTGCTCATGACAAAGGGGCCGTGGCGCACGACGGGCTCGAAAAGCGGCCGGCCGCAGAAGCAGGCCAGGCGCAGCGCCTCAGCGGCCACGATGCGGGCGCCGCCACCGACGGGCAGGCTGAGGGCGCGGCCGGTGGTCAGTGGCAGCTCGCCGGTGTGGCCGCTGCCGTGGATGGGGATGGCAAAACCCTGCTCACCCTCTGGCAGCACGAAATCGAAGGCGGCGCCGGTGTCGATGTCGACCAGCACCAGCGAGGTCGACCAGGGCAGATCGAGCGCGGTGTCGGCACCGAAGACCTGCACCGCCCGCCAGCCTTCACCCACGCGGCGCGGCATCTGCTCGGGCGACAGCCGCATGACGGTCGGCGCGCGCAGCTTCTGCTCGGCGGGYAGGTTGACGAAGATCTGCAGGCCATGGGCTTCGCGGCCCGCCTCGATGGGAAATTCGTCATGCATGACGCCCCGGCCGGCCAGCGTCCAGTGCAGGCCGCCAGGCAGGATTTCATGCTCGCCACCCAGGGAATCGCGGCTGCGCATGCCGGTGGCCGAGTCATCGAAGAGATAGGTCACCGCCGAGAAGCCTGCATGCGGATGCGGCGCAAACGCCGGCTCGGTCATGCGGAAGTGGTCGACCATGATGAAGGGGTCGAGCAGCGCCAGCGGCTCGCGCCAACCCTCGGCCTGGAAGCCGGCGCCGATGCGGTGCCTTTGGGGCTGGAGAAGACGGGCGGTTGACATGATGGCCGCGACTGTAGAGAGTTCCATTTATGGCGAATAGCCACAAAACTCAAACTCACCGTTCCGGAAACGAAACGAAACCAAACGAGAAACAGCGAGATAAACGACGCCATGAAGATCGACGACCTCTTGCTGCTGGCTCAGGTTCACAAGGCGGGATCGCTGTCCGAGGCCTCCCGCCAGCTCGACCTGCCCAAGGCAACCTTGAGCCGGCGCCTCACGGCGTTGGAGACCTCGGTAGCCGCCCGCCTCTTTGTGCCCGGCGCCAGCCGGCTGACGTTGACGGAGCTGGGCGAGCAACTCGCCGAACGCGCTGCCCGCCACGAAGAGGACATCGCCGAGACGCGCGAATGGCTGGCCTCACGCGATGCCACGCCCACAGGGCGACTGCGCGTGTCCGTGCCGGCCGAGTTCGCGATGCTGGTGCTGGCGGAAAGCTTTGCGCGCTTCGTACGCCGCTACCCCAAGGTGGAGCTGGAGGTGGACACGACGCCACGCCGTGTCGACCTTTTCAACGAGCCCTATGACGTGGCCGTGCGCATGGGCCCGGTGGACGAGCCCGACCTGGTGGCGCGCCAGTACATGCTGTTGGAGCGAGGCCTGTATGCCAGCCCGGTCTATCTGCAGGCCAGGCCCGCACCGCAGACGCCTGCAGACCTGGCCGAGCATGACTTCGTCGTGCTGACCCAGGGCAAGGGCATGTACCGCACGCTGCAGAACGGCAAGCAGACGGCCGAGGTGCATCCGGTTGGCCCGCTGGAAGCGAACTCCATCGGCCTGGTGCTGTCACTGACGCGCGCCGGCGGCGGGCTCGGCAGCTTTCCCTTCGGCATGGTGGCGTCGGACATCGCCGCGGGCACGCTGGTGGCGGTGCTGCCCGAGTGGCGCTTCGAGCCCCTGCCCGTGACGCTGCTGACGGCCAGCCGCCGGCTGATGCCGGCCAAGACGCGCGCTTTCATCGACCACCTGTTCGAGACTGTGCCCGAATGGGCGCATGTGAAGGGCGTGCTGGGGCCGGACGCGACGCCGCGGCGCAAGCCCTGATCAGGCGCCGGCCGGCCGCGCCACCTCCACCGCCGGGGCGGCGTACTCGACCTGTTCGATGCGAGCGATGAAGCGCGAGGCCGGCCTCGTGCTCAGTTCACCTGGGCAAAGAAGCTGCGGATGTCATCGATCAGCAACTGCGGCGCATCCGTTGCGGCGAAGTGGCCGCCCTCCGGCATCTCGGTCCACTGGCGGATGTTGCTGTGCGAACGCTCGGCAAAGGCCCGCACGGAGCGAAAGTCGTTCGGGAAGGAGGCGACCGCGGTGGGCGCCGCGTTGGGCAGCTCGCGGTAGCCGGCGCCGGTGCGGGCGTTCTCCAGATAGAACTCGGCCGCCTGGCCGCCGGTGGCCGTGAACCAGTACAGCGACACATGCGTCAGGAAACGCTCGCGATCCATCGTGGTGGCGGCCTCGCCCTCGAAGCCGAAGAAGAGCTCGGCATTCCAGGCCAGCTGCGCGACCGGTGAATCGACCAGGCCGAAGCCGAGCGTCGCCGGCCGCTTGGACTGGATCTCGGCGTAGCCGTTGTACTTCTGGAAGCGCGCCAGGTTGCCCAGGCCGGCCTTCTCGAAAGGCGACAGCTTCTCCATCTCGCCCGGCGCGCCGCTCGGGAAGGCAAAGATCTGCTGCAGGTGCACGCCCACCAGCCCTTGCGGATTCAGGATGCCCAACTCGCGGGTCACCAGCGCGCCGGCGTCGCCGCCCTGCGCGCCGTAGCGCTCATAGCCGAGGCGCTTCATCAGCACATCCCACGCGGCGGCGGTGCGGGCGGCGTCCCAGCCAGGCCCCGCCAGCGGCGACGAGAACGCGAAGCCAGGCAGCGACGGGATGACGAGATGGAAGGCCTGCGCGGGGTCGAGGCCATGGGCGCGCGGGTCGCTCAGCGGGCCGATCAGGTCGAGGAACTCGGCCACCGTGCTGGGCCAGCCATG
>NZ_JBFULE010000168.1:0-8535 GCF_056400485.1 Roseateles sp. P5_B10 | reverse complement strand
CAGGTGCCCAGCTGCGTGGCGCGGCAAAGGAAAACGCCCGGCATTGCCGGGCGTTCTGATTCGTGCGGACGGCCGCGTCAGAGTCCGGCCATCACGGCCACATCCGTCACGCCAGCGGCGACGCGAACCGTCCTGACGGCGGCCACCGGCGACGCCGGCGCCGTGCCGCCGACCTGGCGTGCCATCTTCTTGAACGTGCAGATCAACTCGGTCTTGCTGAGTGACACGACGGCATAGCCCTGGGCGTCGCTGTCGACATGCTTGATCCAGGGGTTGTTGACGGGCGGCGCAACGGCCGTCGTCGGGTCTGCAAACGGGTTCAGGCGCTTGACGATCTCGGACGCCGGCACGAAGTTGGCCGGGATGCCCAGGGCCGCGGCCAGCTTCTGCTGGATCAGGCCGTAGAGCGTCATCGCCGCGACCGACTTGCCGGCGGCTGCCAGGCCCGCGATCGTGCCCGCGATGATGGTGCCCATGGTGCCAGCCTGCGTTTCGTCGAAGGTGACGATGACGGCCTTGGACAGCGACGCTGTCGGCGCGAAGGCTGCGGCAGGCACCAGCCCAGCCAGGACGGCACCCTGCACGGCAGCCTGGATGGCCGCCGTGTTGGTCAGGTCGGTCACGCCCGCCGCGATGGCGATGGCCGCGCTCAGGATCTGGATGGCGATGCCTTCAGACTCGGCCTCGCTCGTGGCCACCAGCGGCTTCAGCGCGGCAAAGGTCGGCTTGCTGGCTTCGGTGTAGAAATAGCTGAAGTTGGAATTGCTGGACACGCCTGCCGTGACGAGGTCGACCATCGCCGGCACCTGCGTGGCGGCGTCGTAGTCGGCCATCACGACGCCGGCATAAAAGGCGTGGATGTCGCCGGTGACGGCCACGACGTTCTTCACGCCCTTGCTCAGCAGTTGGCCCATCAGGTATTTGCGCTCGGCGTTGAAGCCGTCCCACTGGTCGGCATTCAGCACGAACTTGGCCTTGAAGGCTGCCGGCGCACTGGGGATCTTGTTGCCGTCCATGCCCATACGCAGCAGCGAAACCTCGTTGCCCCAGATCTTCCACAGCGCGGTGGACGCCGCCATCGTCTGCACCCACCACTGGCGCTGCGCGCCGCCCAGCATGCTGACGAGGGCCAGCGGGTCGGGCAGCGACGCGCCAGCGGCCAGCTTGGCGGCCTCGACGCCGGCGAGCGTCGCCTGCGGCACCATGTAGCGCGCGCCGATGCTGCCGACGGCCTGGCCGGTCAGCGGGCTGGGCGCGRCCTCGGGGATCAGGTGGTCGGCGCGGTACAGGCGCTGGTCGGTCATGATCAGGTGCATCAGCTTGCCGAACTTCAGGTCGCGGTAGATGCGGATGCCGGTGATGCCCTGGCCCGGGTCCAGCGTGAAGCTGATGTCGGCCGGCATGTTCTCGAACCAGGCTTGGTTGGCCGCGAGGCGGCGCGAGGTCTGGGCCGTGTTGTCGCCGACTTGCGTCGTCGCGTTGAACGTGCCGTTGTCGTAGGTCTCGCGGTCCTGCCAGCAGTCGTCGCTGAACTCGTGGTCATCCCAGACGGCCACGAAGGCGAAGCGCTCGTGCAGGTTCTGCAGGCGGCGGTCGGTGCGGTAGCGCTTGTAGAGGTAGCGGTAGTCGCCCAGCGTCGTCGCGTACTTGCCTCCGGTGGGCAGGGCTGTGCCGTTGGGCAGGGTCAGCGCGGCGTGCGCGCTCTCGACGCCACCGGCCTGGTAGTCGGCGCCGACGGCCTCGTAGATGTAGTCGCCCAGGTGGACGATGAAATCGATGTTTTCCGTGGCCAGCATGTCCATGCCGGCCCAGTGGTTCACGTTCCAGTCCTGGCAGGACACGAAGGCGAAGTTCAGCGCGCTGATATCGGTGTCAGCCGCGGGCGCCGTCTTGAAGCGGCCGATGCGCGACACGCTGCTGCCGGCAGTGAACTGGTAGTAGTAGACGGTGGCTGGCTGCAGGCCGCTGATGCGGTGGCGCAGCGTGTGGTCGTAGAACTCGTAGACCGGCACGTCGGCGGTAGCGTCGGCCGTGCCCGCCAGTGTCGAGGTCGTGCCGAGCAGGGCGGCATTGCCGGCGGCGCTGCTGATCTTCAGTGTCACGCTGTAGCTGCCGGCGCCAGTGGCGCTGGTCACGTCATCGGCCGTGCTCGGCACGACGCGGGCCCACAGCACGGCGCCGTCGGGCTTGGGGTCGCCCGAGGCCACCGATTGCGGGAACTTGAACGTGCCACTCGCGGCGGCCGTCGTCGGCAGCGGTGTGCTGCTGCCTGGGAAGGTGGCGGGCAAGGGCTCGATGGGCGCGCCCGCATCGCCACCGCCGCCGCAGCCGACGAGGCTGGACAGGGCGGTGGAGGCGGTGATCAGGGCGCCGGCTTGCGCGGCGCTGCGGCGGAGAAAACTGCGGCGATCCATGATGTGTCGCCTCCTCAGAACTTGTAGTTGAACTGGACACCGAAGATGGTGGCCTTGGAGGCGTAGTTGCCGCGTGCGGTCGAGTAGGCGCAGTTGCAGGGCTGCTCGCCGTCGCCGTCGTCGGTCGCGTTCATCGCCGCGTCCTTGAGCTTCACCTTGCCGAAGGAGAAATCGATGCTGGCGTTGTCCATCAGGGCCAGGTTGGCGCCGAGGGCGAGCCAGGTGCGGTGGGCATCGGGCAGGGCCGGGCTGCGCGTCGCCGAGGGCACGGGCGACAGATCCTTGCTGTAGCCAGCCCGCAGCAGCAGCGCAGGCAGGGCCTGCCATTGGGCGCCGACCGAGACCTTGGTGCTGTCCTTCCAGTGCTCGGCGGTGGTGGAGTCGGCCGTGCTGTTCGCGAAATCGATGCGCAGCTGCTTCAGGCGGGAGTCGCGCGTGAAAGTGAAGTCGCCCATCACGGCGATGGTCGGCGTCAGCTGCTGGAAGCCGTGGATGGACAGCGACTCGGGCGTGCGCACCGAGAGGCTGACGTCGGAGTCGTTGTGGTCCAGGGCCGAGACGCCGTTGTAGGGTTTGGCGGTGATGGCGGCCAGCACTTCGGCGGGCAGGTTGGTGGGCTGGGTCCAGTCGGCGCTGCCCTTGAGCTTGTGGCTGACGCTGCTGCGGTAGCTCAGGCCCATGCGCGTGCCGGCAGCGGGCTCCCACAGCAGGGCGAGGTTGAAGCCAAGGCCCCAGTCCTTGCCCTCGACGGCGATGGAGCCGTCATAGGCCGGGTTGCCGAAGACCGTGGCGGCCTGCTGCTGCAGTTGCAGCGCGAGGCCCGGCGCGCCAGCGGCGGCCGCCTGGTGGGCGGCGTTGAGCAGGCCGGCGGCGTAGACGGAGGCGTAGGGCACAGCGCGGCGCAGCTTGCCTTCCATGTACTGGATGTTCAGGCCGGCCGCGAGCGACAGCTCGGGCGAGGTCTTCCAGGCGACGTTGGGGTTGATCGAGATGGACTTCAGCTCGACCTTCTGCAGGTTGTAGCGGCCACCCCAGTCAGCTCGGTAGTCGAGCTTGGTGCCCCAGGGCACGAAGACGCCGAGGCCGTAGGCCAGCGTGTCGGAGGCCTTGTAGGCGGCATAGAGATGGGGCACGACCGCGGCCTTGGCAAAGCTCATCGTGTCGCCGACGGTGCCCGTCGAGCGCGGCGCCAGACCAGAGCCGGGCAGGGAGATATAGGAGCCCTGGTCGGTGAAGTGCGTCTTTGGGTCGACGTAGTCCACGACGCCGGACAAGTTCCAGCCCGTCAGGCGCGTGAGGCCGGCGGGGTTGGCGAACAGCGTGCTGGCGTCGGCGGCCTCAGCCGCGTTCGCGTTGGCGGTGCCTTCGGCGGCGGCGCTCTGGGTGCCGAAGCGGTAGCCGGCTGAATGGGCCGTCAGGGCCAGGGGCAGCAGGGCGATACCTGCCAGCAAGGGGCGCAGCGCGCGGGTTGGACGTGTAGTGCGTCGCATAGGGTTTGCCTCCGGTAATCGTACGTAACCGGCGCAGATTGTGCGCAGCCGCCGTGTCGCCATGAGGACAAACCGGTCGAGACAAACCCTGGACTTGAGAGGGCTCTCTAAATGTTGGCCGGGCGCCACCGCCCGGCCATTGCAGGGATGGACTTAGGGCAGGCGGACGAGCTTGGAACGGGCCCAGTCATCGGCGACGCGAGCGGGCGTCGAGTCGGCCGTCTGCACGCGCTGCAGCAGCTCTTCGACACGCTCGGCGATCTTGCTCACCTCGGCCATCACGGCCGTCTCTTCGCCCTCACCGCGGTACTCGCGAGCCACGCTGATGATGCCGCCGGCATTCACCAGGTAATCGGGCAGGTAGCAGATGCCGTGGCGCTGCAGTGCGTCACCGTCATCGGGCGTGGCGAGCTGGTTGTTGGCCGCGCCGGCGATCAGCTTGGCACGCAGCGTCGGCACCGTCTTCTCGTTCAGGGAAGCGCCGAGCGCACAGGGCGCCAGCACGTCGACGTCGGCGGCCAGGATGTCCGCCACGCTGGCGGCCGTGGCGCCGAATTGCGCGACAGCGCGCTCGACCTTGGCGGCGTCCACGTCAGCCACGACCAGCTTGGCGCCAGCCTTGTGCAGGAACTCGGCCAGGTGCCAGCCGACAGCGCCCAGGCCCTGCAGCGCGACACGCACGCCTTCCAGCGAGTTGCGACCCAGCACGAGGCGGGCGCCAGCCTGGATGGAAACGAACACGCCCCAGGCCGTCTTGGGGCTGGGGTCGCCACCGAAGGCGCCTTCGCGCGGGATGCCGCTGACAAAGGACGTTTGGGCTTGCATGCCGCGCATGTCGGCGGTCGTCGTGCCGACGTCCTCGGCGGTGATGTAGGCGCCGGCCAGCGACTGCACGGCGCGGCCGAAGGCGGCGAACAGGGCAGGGCGGTCGAAGGCGCCTTCAGGCTTCAGGATGACGGYCTTGCCGCCGCCGAATGGCAGGTCGGCCAGCGCGTTCTTCAGGCTCATGCCCTGGGACAGGCGCAGCGCGTCGTTCAGCGCGGCGGCTTCGGATTCGTAGTGCCACAGGCGGCAGCCCCCGAAGGCGGGCCCGCGAGCGGTGCTGTGCACGGCCAGGATGGCCTTGAGGCCGGTGGCCGGGTCGGTGGCGAGCAGCACGCGCTCGTGCGGGGACTGCTCGGGCAGGCCGAAGAGGGAGGTCGGGTTCATGACGGTCGGCGCTTTTGGCGCGGCAGTAGGTAGAAGAACGGCCACGCTTTTGGCGTGGCCGTTCGGGATTCTACGGACCCTGGAATCCGCCGCCTCTTAATGTGATGACGAGGGTGTCGCGCCAGCCGCGTTCGCCCGCCACAACGGGCTGGATGGGGGTGGTTTCGTGGATCACGCGGGCGTCGTCCAGCAGCAGCGTCGTCCAGGGCTGGGTCATCGTGAAGCGCTGGCCCGCCGGGCCGGCGGCGTCGAAGACGCGTGATTCGCCGCCCTTGACGCCTTGGCGGCCGACGAAGAGCACGGCTACGAGGTCGACGCCGTCGCGGTGGGCGCCCTCGGGCGTCGGGCGGCCGATGCCATCGCTGGTGTCGATGCGGAAAGGGTGGGCCTCGATGAACCAGGCCTGCTCGCCCTTCAGTGCCGACGCCGTTTTCGCCAACCCCAGCAGCAGCGCCGTCCAGGCAGGTGAATTGACCATYTCCTGCGCCAGCGGCACGAACCAGCGCTGGATGCCGCCGTGCAGCGCGTTGTAGTCCAGCGGCTGCCAGTGGGCGCGGTGGGGCTGAAGAGTCAGCGTGTCGCCGTCGGCGACGAAGCAGCCGTGGCGTCGGAAGCGGTAGCGGCCGCCGTCGCGCAGGTAGCCATCGGGCGGCAGGTCGTCCCAGCAGGGCTTGAGGGTGTCGAGGTCGTCGGCAGAGGCGCCCAGCACGCCAAGCGAACTTGGCGCCAGCACGGCCTCGCCATCGCGCTTCAGCGCGTCGACCAGTTCAGCAGCGGGTGTCCACGGCGGCTCGAACATCTCAGTGCTTGTCCGCTTCGGACGTGAACGCGTCCGCGTAGAACTCTTCCGCCGGCAGGTTGCACTGCGCGACGAAGTCCCGCTGCGCCGACTCGACCACGATGGGCGCGCCGCAGGCGTAGACCTGATGGCCCGTCATGTCGGCCAAGTCTTCCATGACGGCGCGGTGGACGAACCCCGTGCGGCCTGTCCAGCCCTCGTCGGGCTCGGACAGTACCGGCACATAGGTCAGCTGCGGCCATTCCGAGGCGATCAGCGCCGCCCAGTCGTTCAGATACAGGTCGGCCTGCTTGCGCGCACCCCAGTACAAAACCATGGGCCGGCTCGACGCGATGTGGCGGGCCCGTTCGATGATGGCCTTGATGGGTGCAAAGCCGGTGCCGCTGGCCAGCAGCACGATGGGCTTGTCGCTGTCCTCGCGCAGGAAGAAGCTGCCGAATGGGCCTTCCATGCGCAGGATGTCCTTCTCCTTGAGCGCACCGAAGACGTGATCGGTGAACTTGCCGCCGGGCATGTGGCGGATGTGCAGCTCGATCTGCCCAGGCAGGCTGTGCGGCGCATTGGCCATCGAGTAGCTGCGGCGCGAGCCGTCACGCAGGATGAACTCGACGTACTGGCCGGCGCGGAACTGGAAGTTCTGGTTGGCCGCCAGCTGCATCGTCAGCACCGCCACGTCGGGCGCCGGGCGCAGTATGGCGATGACGCGGCTGGGCAGCTTCAGCACCGGGAACTCGCCGGCGCCAGGCACCGTGCGGGCCTCGACGGTGCAGTCAGTCTGCGGCCGGGCGCAGCAGGTCAGCACATAACCGGCGGCCTCTTCCTCGGCGGTCAGCGCCTTGGGCTGGTGGTTGCCGTGGATGACGGCACCTTCAAGCAGCTTGCTCTTGCAGGAGCCGCAGGCGCCGTCCTTGCAGCCATAAGGCAGGCCTACGCCATTGCGGATGGCGGCGGCAAGCAGGGTGTCATCGCCCTCGGTCTGATAGACGCGGCCGGCGGGCTGGATGGTGATCTGATGGGACATGGCTTCCAAAAAGCAGCGGCCCCGCAGACATTTCCGGGGCCGTAGACTGCCCGCCATTTTGCCCGAGGCCGGTTTGACCCCACGACTCCTCATCATTGGCTGCGGCGACGTCGGCCTGCGCGTCCTGAAGCTGCTCGCGGGCCGCTGGCGGGTTTTTGCACTGACGTCCAGCGCAAGCCGTGCAGCGGAGCTCAGGGCCGCAGGAGCCGTCCCGCTGGTTGGCAATCTCGATGACGCGGCGACGCTGGCGCGCCTGGCTGGACTGGCCAATCTCGTGCTGCATCTCGCGCCACCGGCCCGCGACGGCGAGGCGGATCTGCGCACCCGCCATCTGCTCGCTGCCCTCGCGTGCAAGCCGCCCGCGGCGCTGGTTTACGCGAGCACGACCGGCGTCTATGGCGACTGCGGTGGTGCCTTCATCGACGAGACGCGGGCACTGAACCCGGCGACCGACCGTGCCCGCCGACGTGTCGATGCAGAGGCCCAGCTGCGCGCCTTTGGTCGCCGTCACGGCACGCGTGTCAGCCTGCTGCGCATTCCCGGCATCTATGCACGCGACCGCGAAGGGGGCCACCCCCGCGAGCGCCTGGCGCGGGGCACGCCGGTGTTGAGACGGGAGGAGGATGTCTACACCAACCACATCCATGCGGATGATCTGGCGCATGCCTGCCTGCTGGCGCTGCTGCGCGGCCTGCCGCAGCGCGCCGTCAATGTCTGCGACGACAGCCAGCTGCTGATGGGCGACTACTTCGACCTGGCCGCCGACCTCGGTGGTCTGCCGCGGCCCGTGCGCATCACGCGTGCTGAAGCAGCCCAAACCATGAGTGCCATGCAGCTGAGTTTCTGGAGCGAATCACGCCGGTTGAGCAATGCCCGTCTCAGGCACGAGCTGCGATTGGCGCTGCGCTACCCGACGCCGAAAGAAGGCCTCTAGCCGCGCCGCCGCGGCGAGCGCCAGTGGCGGATCAACAGCCACGCGCCCAGCATGCCGCCCAGGTGGGCGAAGTGGGCGATGCCACTGCTGCCGCTGAAACCCAGGATCAGTTCCAGGCCGCCGAAGATGGCGACGAAGTATTTCGCCTTCATCGGGATCGGCGGGATCAGCGGCACGATGATGCGGTTGGGGAACAGCATGCCGAAGGACAGCAGCAGGCCGAAGATCGCGCCGGAGGCCCCGACGGTGGGGGACTGGGCACCGATGACCCAGGTGAATATCAGTTGCACGACGGCGGCGCTCAGCGCGCTGGCCACCAGCATCTGCGTGTAGCGCCGCGCGCCCCAGACGCGCTCCAGCTCGCCGCCGAACATCCACAGGCCCAGCATGTTGAACAGCAGATGCTCGAAGCTGCCATGCAGGAAGGCATAGCTCAGCAGCTGCCAGGGCATGAAGAAGCCCGAGTTCAGCGGCCACAGCTGGAACCAGTAGGCCAATCCGGGGAAGAGGTAGAAAAAGCAGAAAGCACCGACACAGGCCAGGATGAAGGCCTTGGTGACTGAAGGCAGTGGGGGCATGGATCGCGCGGCTTGCGCCCCGGGAGGGCGCCTGCACCGGGAGGGCCGGTGCTTGTCGTTTTGAGTATGCCAGCACAAGCCGGCTGCTGT
>NZ_JBFULE010000167.1:0-8584 GCF_056400485.1 Roseateles sp. P5_B10 | reverse complement strand
CTGCCGCTGTCGGTGAACTTGACGGCGTTGGACAGCAGGTTGAGCAGCACCTGGCGCAGGCGCTGGCCGTCGGCGATGACCTGGGTCGGCAGGCGGGCGTCGATGTCCAGCCAGAAGGCCAGGCCCTTCTGCTCGGCGCGCAGGCGCACGCTGTCGCAGGCCATGTCGACGAGGGCGCGCAGGTCCACGGACGCCGGCTTGAGCGAGACCTTGCCGGCCTCGATGCTGGCCATGTCCAGCACGTCGTTGATGAGCTCCAGCAGATGCAGGCCGGAGTCACGCATCAACTGCAGCTTGGCCTGCTGGCCGGCGGGAATGGCGGCATCCATCTGCATCAGCTGCGTGAAGCCCAGGATGGCATTCAGCGGCGTGCGGAACTCGTGGCTCATGGTCGCCAGGAAACGGCCCTTGGCCTGGTTGGCGCTTTCGGCGCGCAGCTTGGCCTCGCTGAGTTCGGCGGTGCGCTCGTTGACGAGTTCTTCGAGGTGGTCGCGGTGGCGGGTCAACTCGGCCTCGGCCTGGCGGCGCAGCGAGATGTCGCTGACCATGCCCTCGATGCGACGCTGGCCGCTCTCGCCCTCAACCCAGTGCGCGTTCAGCTCGACCCACAACGGCCGGCCACCCGCGCCGCGGAGCTGCAGCTGGCATTGCTGGATCTTGCCCTGCTCGTTCATGACGGCGGCGACGCGCTGCATCTCATGCCGGTCAATGCCGGACAGCTCGCGCAGCCGCCGCCCCACGGGGCTTTGCGAACCCAGGCCCAGCATCTGCGTGAAGGCGCGGTTCATGCTGAGCACGCGGCCATCGGCGTCGGCCTGGAAGACGCCCTCGGTCGCGTTCTCGAACAGGCTGCGGTAGCGCGCCTCGCTGGCGCGCAGGCCTTCGGAGCTGAGCTGCACCTGGTCAGCCGCGCTGCGCAGCTTCAGGCTCATGGCGTTGAAGCGCATCGTCAGCTCGCCGATCTCGTCGCCGCGCTCCACGGTCTCCTGCGCACCGAGGTCGCCCTTGGCAACGCGCTGGGCCAGGGCGCCCAGCTTCAGCACCGGCCGGCGCACCAGCCATTGCACGAGCAGGGAGCTGGCGATGACGATGCCGATGACGACGACGGCCAGCAGCTCGACGACGAAGAGGCGGGTGCGGCTGATCTGCTCGTCGATGAGATCACGCGTAACGGTGAGAACGGCCGAGGCGACCTGGGTGCCGGCCGTGTCAGCCGCGGGCTGGTAGGTGATGGCGAACTCGCGTCGCAGCGGCCCCACGGCCGGGGTGTCGCGGCCGCGCCGCGCCTGGCCGCCGCGCAGGCCCAGGCCCTTGAGCTCGATGGCATGCACCTCGGGGTCGGCCATGACGGCGTCGAGCAGGTTCTCGATGGCGACATGGTCTAGGTTCCAGATCGGGCCCGCGAAACCGCGCTCGATGAGGCCAGCCATGCGCGCCTCGCGCTGGCGCAGGCCGGCCATCAGCTCGGCCTCTTCGTGTGTCGTCCAGTACCAGCCCACCGCCAGCACCAGCAGGCTCGCAACCAGCGCAATGCCGGCCGTCAGGCGCGTCTGTATGCCGATGCTGATCGGTGCCAACGCCATCCCCTCTCCCCCGGTGCAGCCTTGTCAGGCCATGCGGCGAGCATAAATGCTGTGGCGCCGCGAATTTCCTGCCCGCTCAGCTCTTGGCCGCCGTCTTCTTGGCTGCCACCTTCTTGGCAGCAGGCGCCTTGGCAGCGCGCGGCTCGAACTCGAAGATGACCTTGCCTTCCTTCTTGTCATAGGCCAGGAAGGCCTTGAACTTGCGGCGCGTCTTGTTGGAGACGAAGTTTTCCAGCAGGTCGGTCTTGCCGTTGGCCAGCAGCTTGTGCACCTGGGCCGGCTCGATGGGCTGGGTCAGGATGACCTTGCCGGTCTTGAAGTCGCAGGTGACGGTGGCACCGACCGAATGCTCACAGACGTAGTTGGCGCCGTGCTCGTAGACGTGGCCCTTGCACTTGGGGCAGGCCCCGAGCGAGTTCTGGCCGGAAAAGTCCACCGGTTCGCCATCGCCCTCGGCCTTCTTGGCGTCCTCGCCGAAGTCGAATTCCAGCTTCCAGTTGGCGATCTCCTCGTCATAGACCAGCGCCAACTCGGCCGTGAAGGGCCAGCCCGCCTTGGAGCGGAAGCCTTCCAGCGGGCCGATCTTCTTGTTCGCCAGGAAGGTCTCGACCTCGTTCAGCTCAAAGCTGCGGCCGCCCGGGATCTTGCCGATGGAGAAGCCGCAGGCGTCCTCACCCGTGCCGCTCTTGCCGGTGCAGGTGAAGCGCCGATAGTTCTCTTTCACGATGCCGCCGCACTTGGGGCAGGGCGTCTTCAGCGTCGCATAGTCGCCGGGGATGGTGTCGCGGTCATAGCCCTTGGCCTTGGCGACCATCTTCTCGGTCATGGCCGCGATCTCGGCCATGAAGACCTCGCGCTTCAGGCGCCCCTTCTCCATCTCGGCCAGCTTGTATTCCCAGTCGCCGGTCAGTTCGGGCTTGGTCAGGTCCTCCACGTCCAGGCCGCGCAGCAGCGTCATCAGCTGGAAGGCCTTGGCGGTCGGGATCAGCTCGCGGCCCTCGCGCAGCATGTACTTCTCGCTGATCAGGCCTTCGATGGTGGCCGCGCGCGTGGCTGGCGTGCCCAGGCCCTTCTCGGCCATGGCCTCGCGCAGCTCGTCGTCGTCGATGAGCTTGCCGGCGCCTTCCATGGCGGACAGCAGCGTCGCTTCGGTGTAGCGCGCCGGCGGCTTGGTCTGCAGCGCCTTCACGTCCACGCTCTCGGTGCGCACGACTTCGTTGGCCTGCACCGGCACGAGGTTAGCGTCCTCGTCGTCCACGTCCTTGCCGTAGACGGCCAGCCAGCCCGGCTTGACCAGCACCTTGCCGTTGGTCTGGAAATGGTGCTTGTTGTCGATTTTCGAGATACGCGTCGTGACCAGGAACTCGGCCGGCGGGAAGAACACCGCCAGGAAGCGCTTGACGACCATGTCGTAGAGCTTGGCCTCGATCTCGGTCAGGGCCTTGGGCGCCTGCAGCGTCGGGATGATGGCGAAGTGATCCGACACCTTGGCGTTGTCGAAGACCTTCTTGGTGGGCTTGATATAGCCCTCCTTCAGCGACGTGGCGGCATGCTGGGACAGCGCGGCCAGCGGGCCGGGCAGGTCCTCGGTCGCCAGCATCTTGGCCGTGTCCTTGGCCACGGCCACGTAGTCCTCGGGCAGGAAGCGCGAGTCCGTCCGCGGGTAGGTCAGCACCTTGTGCTTCTCGTACAGCGCCTGGGCGATGGACAGCGTCGTCTTGGCCGAGAAGCCGAAGCGCGAATTGGCCTCGCGCTGCAGCGTCGTCAGGTCGTAGAGGCCGCCGCAGCTCGTGGTGCTGGGCTTGCTTTCCTCGGTGACGACGGCGGGCTTGCCGAGCACCGCCTTGGCGATCTCGTCGGCCTCTCCTTGAGTCCAGAGCCGGTCGGCCCGGCGCTCCAGGTCGTCGTTCTTCTTCCACGCGGGGTCGAACCACTTGCCTTCGTACTGGCCGGCCTGGGCGTCGAAGTTGGCGCGCAGCTCCCAGTAGTCGCGGGCGACGTGCTTGCGGATCTTTTCCTCGCGCTCGACAACGACCGACAGCGTCGGCGTCTGCACGCGGCCCACCGTGGTCAGGAAGAAGCCGCCGTCGCGCGAGTTGAAGGCCGTCATGGCCCGCGTGCCGTTGATGCCCACCAGCCAGTCGGCCTCGGAGCGGCAGCGCGCGGCGTCGGCCAGCGGCAGCATCTGCGCGTCGCTGCGCAGCTTCTCGAAGCCCTCGCGGATGGCGGCGGGCGTCATGGACTGCAGCCACAGCCGCTCGATGGGCTTGTTGAGCTTGCCCTTGGCCGGCTGGGCGTACTGCTCGATGAGGCGGAAGATCAGCTCACCCTCGCGGCCCGCGTCGCAGGCGTTGATCAGCGCCGTCACGTCCTTGCGGCGGATCAGCTTGGCCAGCGCGTTGAGCCGGCCCTTGTTCTTGTCGATCGGGTTGAGGTCGAAATGCGGCGGGATGACGGGGAGGTTGTTGAAGCTCCACTTGCCGCGCTTGACGTCGAACTCCTCGGGCGCCGCGATCTCCACCAGGTGGCCGACGGCCGAGCTGACGACGTACTGCTCGTTCTCGAAGTGGTCGTCGTGCTTGTCGAACTTGCCCGCCACGGGTGTCAGCGCGCGGACGATGTCCTGCGCGACGGAGGGCTTCTCGGCAATGATCAGAGTCTTGCTCATCGGTCTTTCAATCGGTTGTCTGTTCGTTCATTCGGGCCGAGCGCCGGGCCGCCCCAAGCCGGCCCGCCAGGCGATGTGCACGCGGCTCGAAGCCGCGTGTATCGCCGTCCCCTCGGGGGACCGGCCAAGGTAGTCCTTGGACGAGGGGTCTCATTCTTGCTGCCTACAATCCGGGCCTCGCGCGCACGCCTACGCACACGCGCACCCATGAAATCACCGTACCACAGCGCCGATGACCGCCAAATCCCCGCGTCCTGCCCCGCGCCGCAAGATCGAAGTCCGTGATTCCGGCGTGCATGGCCGGGGGGTTTATGCAGCAGCTCCCATCGCCGCCGGTGCGCGCATCATCGAGTACACCGGCGAGCGCATCACCTGGGAGCAGGCGGTTGACCGCCATCCGCACGACCCGGCCCAGCCCAACCACACCTTCTACTTCCACCTCGACGGCGGCCTCGTCATCGATGCGCTGTATGGCGGCAATGACGCGCGCTGGATCAACCACGCCTGCGAGCCCAACTGCGAAGCCGACGAGGTCGATGGCCGCGTCTTCATCCAGGCCCTGCGCGATCTGGAGCCCGGCGAGGAGCTGTTCTATGACTACGGCCTGGTGCTGGACGACCGCCACACGGCCAAGGTCAAGAAACAGTTCGCCTGCTGGTGCGGCGCGCTGACCTGCCGCGGCACCATGCTCGCCCCCAAAACCCGCAAGTCGGGGCGCTGACCTGATGGAACGGCGCCACCTCGCCGAATGCGGCTCGACCAACACCGAGGCGCTGGCGCATCTGCGTGAGGGCGGCGGGCCGCTGCTGGTTTCGGCCTCGCGCCAGACCGCGGGTCGTGGGCGCCTGGGCCGGGCTTGGCTGACTGAACAGGGGGGGGATGACGCCGCGCTGACTTTCTCCATCGCCTTGCCACTGCCGGCCGCGCTTGACCTGAGCGGCCTGTCCCTCGCCGTGGGTTGCACGGTGGCCGATGCGCTGGACCCGGCGGGCCGGCACATCCAGCTCAAATGGCCCAATGACCTCTTCCTGGATGGCGCCAAGCTAGGCGGCATCCTCATCGAGACCGTGCCGTTGCCGGCGGACCAGCGCGGCGTCGTCATCGGCATCGGCCTCAACCTGCGGCCCTTGCCCGAAGGCGCCGACCGCGCCGCCTTTGCCAGCGGCCACGCGGCGCTGCAGACGCTGGACCCGGCCGCCACGGCCACCGAGACGCTGGACCGCCTGGCCCCCGCACTGCGTGGCATGCTGGCCGATTTTGAAACCCTGGGCTTTGCGCCCTGGCAGGCGGCATTCGCGCGCCGCGACCTCGCGGGCGGCCAGCGTGTGCGCGTCGGCGAGCAGGCCGGCACCGCACGCGGCGTCAGCGAGCGTGGTGAACTGCTGCTGGAAACCGCCGCTGGCCTGCTGCCGATCAGCGGAGGCGAACTGAGTCTCAGATTGGAGAAATCGCTGTGATGCGCGTGGTCGTGCTGGTACTGCTGGCGGTGAACGCCCTCTTCCTTATCTGGTCGCGCGGCTGGCTGGACACCGTCACGGGCCTGCCGGCCGAGGGCGGCCGCGAGCCGCAGCGCGTCAAGGCCCAGCAGCATCCCGAACGCATCCAGCCCCTGGCCGCCAGTGCGGCCGCCGTCGCCGCCCAGCGCAGCTGCCTGGAACTGGGCCCGCTCGATGGCGATGCGGCCCTCGCCGCCGCCCAGGCCGCCTTGAAGGCTGCCGGTGCTGAGGCCCAGGTGCGCAGCAGCGAGCAGCCGGGCGTGTGGGTGGTGGCGACCATCAAGCTCGCCGACCCCGAGTTCCGCGCCCGCAAGGAAGCCACCTACAAGCAGCTGCGCATCAACTTCGAACCGCTGGATGGCCTGCCCGCCGAGCAACCGGCCTTCGTGCTCAGCAAGCACCCCAGCCAGGCCGAAGCGAACGCCCAGGCCGAGAACTTCGACAAACGCGGCCTCAAGGGCCTGCGCGTGCTGACGCTGAAGGCGCCGCTGGCTCGCCACAGCCTGGTCATCAATCAGGCCGACGGCCTGCTCGCGGCCCGGCTCAAGGCGTCCAAGGACGCGGCCCTGGCCGTCGGTTTCAAGGCCTGCAGTGCGGCGCCCGCCGCAGCCGCATCAGCGGCCAGCAGCTGAGCGTCGCAGCGCCAACGCCGCCAGCAACAGACCAGCCAGCCAGGCCGCGCTAGCTGCGCCGCCGCCGCCACCACCCGACGAGCCGCTCGACGAAGACGCTGCCGCGACACTGATCGTCGCCGACTGGCTGTAGACGACACCGGCGTTGTCGGTCAGGTCGGCGCGCACCGTGAAGCTGCCGGCCGCCGTCGGCGTGATCGTCGCCGTGGCCGTGCTGGCGCCGGAGGCAAAGGCCGTCACGATGCCGCCGCCATCGACCAGCACCCAGGCCGTGGAGGCGACCGAGCGGTCCCCGGGCAGGCCGGTGGCCGTGACGGTCAGTGTCAGCGTCTGGCCAGCGGTCAGGCCGCTCGCCGGGCTTGGCGTGATGGTCACCGTCGTGCCGTTCAGCGCCTGGGTCGCGGCCACGGCCGCAGCGGCGTCCACCATGCCGGCGCCGCAGGTGCTGGTCGTGCAGTAGCACTCGTCCTGCGCCGTGGCACTGGGTGCCTTGCATTGCGGCGGGTTGCCATCCGCGGCGCTGCCGCCCCCGCTTGTCGGGAAGGGGCGCGCCGTGCTCTTGAGGATCTGCGTCGCCTCGGCCGAGGTCAGACCCGGCCGAACCGAGGCCATCAGCCCGACGATGCCACTGACGATGGGTGCCGAGAAGCTCGTGCCCACCGAGGCGCCGCTGCCGGTGTAGGTGTCTGCGCCCGCCACCGGCGTCGTCGTGCCCGAGTTGGTCGTGCTGACCATGGGATAGAGGCAGGCTTGGTTGGTCAGCGTGTTGATGCAGTTGCCGCCCGGCGCGGCGATGGTCACCTCGGGGCCGAGACTGGAGAAGCCGACCTTGGTGCCGACATGACGCAGCGCCGCCACCGTGATGACGCCGGGGCAGTTGCCCGGCAGGCCGACGGCCTGGCCTTCGGAATTGCCGGCCGCGACGACGATGGTGGCACCGGCCGCGTTGACCTGGCTGATGACGTCACGGTAGAGAGCGCCCGTGCCCGTGGTGCCACAGGTCCCGCTGCCGCCCAGGCTCATATTGAGCACCTTGGCCTTGTTCGCATTGGCCGGCAAGCCCGGCACGGCAATGCCGGCAGCCCACTTCATGCCAGCCATGATGTCGCTGTCATAACCGCCGCATTTGCCCAGCACACGCACGGGCAGGATCTTCAGGCCCCAGCCGACGCCGGCCATGCCCAAGCCATTGTTGCTGCTGGCGGCGATCAGGCCGGAAACACGGGTGCCGTGCCAGGAGCTGTTGCCGATGTCGCTGCTGTCGCAGCCACTGCCCAGGGCGCCGCCGTTGATATCGGTCTGGCTGACCCAGTCGCCCGGGTCGGACGGGTCGTTGTCAGCACCGCCACCGTCATTGGCGATGGCAATCGACGTCGCTTGCTGGCTGTTGCCGGCGCTTCCGAAGCCGATCATGTCGTAGCCGCTAACGAACTGACCCGACAGGTCGGGGTGATCCAGGCGCACGCCGGTGTCCAGCACGGCGACTATCGTTGTGGCGGTGCCGGTCGTGGTGTCCCACGCTGCCGGCGCATTGATGCTGGAGACAACCTGGCCCGGCGTGGCGCTGGGCTTCTTCAAGTACCACTGGTCGATGGTGCGGGCCTGCACACCACCGACGGTCGATTCAGGGTTCACGTCCGCGCCACCGAACAGCGGGTCGTTGGGGAGGCGGGCATGCTTGCGGCGTTGGTCGACGACCACCAGCTCGACCTCGGCATCGGTGGCCAGCTTCTTTGCCAGCGCGGCACCGGTCATGCCCTTGGCGATGACCACATGGGTGCGCTCGTCCAGGCTGATGCCGGCCGCCAGCCGCTGGCCGCTGCGCAGGCCCAGGGCCGTCGCGCGCGTCTGCGCCACCTCGCGCGCCTCGGCCCGGGTGGCCCGCAAGGCCAGGGCCTTGGCGCGCACGCTGTCGGCCTGGGGCTTGAAGCGCACGATGACGCGGGCTTCGGTGTCTGGCGTCTGGGCCAGCACGGGCGCGGCCATCACGGTCAGGGCGGCGATCAGCAGCGGACGCAGGGACTTCATGACGGCGAGCTCGAACGGGCGGGCGGCCAGTTTAGGCGCGCCCTTGTGAAGCAATCGCAAACAAGTGTGGGGCGCAAGAAAGCAGAAAGGCCAGCCGATCGCGAGATCGACTGGCCTTTTCAGCGGTATTCGGGCCGAGCGACGGGCCGCCCCTAGCCGGCCCGCCTGGCGATGTGC
>NZ_JBFULE010000166.1:0-8599 GCF_056400485.1 Roseateles sp. P5_B10 | reverse complement strand
GTGCACGACCTCGTCCGCGCTGCGTACACGGTTGCGCAGGCGCAGGCTCACGGTCTGGATCAGGTTGTCGCGCTCGGCAGGGCTCAGGGTGTCGTCAGGCCGTGCCAGCAACTCGACCTGCAGCCACAACAAGGCCAGCTGCTCTCCCTTGCGGCGGCACTGCGCGAACTGGCGCGACACGCGCAGGCCGAATGCGCCGAGCGAGTCCACCTTGGGCACCTGCGTGAACGTGCCGGCGCGATCGGGCAGGGGAGGGTCGTCGGCGAGCTGGGAATGGAGCATGGCATCACGCGTTGGATTGGACGGCGCTGGCGGCCACCTGGCCGTTTCACAGCGGGGTGAGGAGCAATGAATGGGCGGCCCGCGGCTTTTGCCGGCTCCCTGGCTTGGCTTGGACATCGCTCCTCATCCTCTTAAACGGGGGATATCCGCCAAACCCGACATCGGGATGCAAAAAAGTTGCCGCTTGCCGGCAGCAGGCTCGTAACCAACCCCTGCGCCGGCGTTACCAGCCGTTAGAGTGCGGCCGGTGCAAGCCATCACCCAATTGCTGCAGGCCGCCGGCCAAGGCGACCGCGCCGCCGCCGACCAGGTGGTGGCCCAGCTCTACGTCGACCTGCAGCGCCTGGCGCGCCGGCATGTGCGCGACGCGGGTCATCTGACGTTGCTCGACACGACGGCCCTGGTGCACGAGGCCTGGATGCGCGTGGCCGGCGCCCAAGGGGCTGATTTCCCGGACCGGAGCCACTTCCTGGCCTATGCCGCGCAGGCCATGCGTTCGGTTGTTGTCGACCTGGYGCGCGCCCGCCGGGCCGAGCGCCGTGGCGGTGGCGAGTTGCATCTGACGCTGGACACCGCCGTCGCCGACCTACTGCCCCATGGCGACGCCGACGTGCTGCGAGTGCACGAGGCTCTGGACGAGCTGGCCCAGGTGGAGCCCCGCCTGGCCCAGGTCGTTGAGATGCGCTATTTCGCCGGCCTGAAGGAGCCAGAGATCGCCAAGGCTCTCGGCGTGACCGAACGCACCGTGCAGCGCGACTGGCAGAAGGCCCGCCTGTTCCTGTCCATGAGCCTGGCGGGCTAGTCCATGGACAGGCAACGCTGGCTCGCCCTGAGCCCTTTGCTGGATGAGCTGCTGGACTTGCCTCCGGCTGCCCGCGAGCATCGCCTGGAGCGGCTGCAGACAGAGGACGCCGACGCAGCCGAGCAACTGCGGCGCATGCTGGCGCGCGCCGAGGAGTTGCAGCAGCAGGGCTTCCTGAGCGAGCCCGTCGTGGCGCAATGGCAGGAGGCGTTGGCCTCGGTGCCCGACGACACACCGCCGCCCGACCTGGCCGGCCAGGCCATTGGCCCCTATCTGCTGGAGCGCCAGCTGGGGCAGGGCGGCATGGGCACAGTCTGGCTGGCGCGGCGCGCCGACGGTCGTTTCGAGGGCCAGGTCGCGGTCAAGTTCCTGATGGCCGGCCTGTTCGGGCGTGGTGACGCGGGTCGCTTCGCGCGCGAAGGCGAGATCCTGGCCCGCCTGTCCCACCCTCACATCGCCCGGCTGCTGGACGCCGGCCTGCACCAGGGCCAGCAGCCCTATCTGGTGCTGGAGTACGTCGATGGCCAGCCCATCGACGTCTACTGCCGCCAGCAGCAGCTCGATGTCGAGGGCCGGGTGCGCCTGTTCCTCGACGTGCTGGGCGCCGTGGCACATGCCCATGCGCGGCTGATCCTGCACCGTGACCTCAAGCCCAGCAACATCCTCGTGACGCGCGAGGGCGACGTGAAGCTGCTGGACTTCGGCATCGCCAAGCTACTGGCCGATGCGACCCAGGCGGAGCAGGGGGCCGCCGCCACCGAGCTGACGCAGCGCGCCGGCAGCGCCTTCACACCGCAGTTCGCCGCGCCCGAGCAGGTGCAGCAGTCGGACGTGACGACGGCCACCGATGTCTACGCCTTGGGGGTGCTGCTCTATCTGCTGCTGGGCGGCCATCACCCGACCGCCGACGACACGCAGACGCAGCTGGACCGGCTCAAAGCCGTCGTCGAGCATGTGCCGCGGCGGTTGTCGGACGTGGCGGCCAGCCAGGACGACACCGTCATCGCCGGGCAGGCGCGGCATCTGCGCGGCGATCTCGACACCATCGTCGCCAAGGCGCTGAAGAAGGCGCCAGCCCAGCGCTACGCGAACGCGCAGGCGTTGTCCGAGGACTTGCAGCGCTGGCTGGACCATGAACCCATCCGTGCGCGCCCGGACAGCCGGCTCTATGTGCTGGGTCGGTTCGTGCGCCGCCACCGCGTGGCCGTGGCGGCTGGCGGTGTGGCCGTGGGGGCCCTGCTGGCCCTGACGACCACCAGCCTGTTGCAGGCCCACCGGGCGGAACAGGCAGAGCAGCAGGCCCAGGCACGGCGCCAGCAGGCGGAGGACGTGCTCAGCTTCATGCTGGGTGAATTTGCCGACAAGCTGCGCCCCATCGGCCGCCTGGAGTTGCTGGACAGCGTGGGCGGCAAGGCATTGAAGGTGCTGGACAGCTCGGGGCCGCTCAGTGCGTCTGATCGGCTGCAACGGGCCAAGGCCTTGACCGTGATCGGCGAGGTCAGGGTGTCGAAGCGGGACCTGGAGAGCGCGCAGGAGCCGCTGGAGACGGCCACCGAGCTGCTGCAAGGCGATCCTCCCGCGGCCGACATGACGGCGGCCTGGCGCAAGGCTCAGGGCGCCGCGGCATTCTGGCAAGGCGAGGTGTTCTTCCGCCAGCGCCAGCTCGAACCCGCCGAGAAGCACTGGGCCCGCTATCGCGACGTCAGCGCGAAATGGCTGCAGGCCGATGCAAAGGACGCGGATGCGCAGCTGGAGCTGTCCTATGCCGAGAACAGCTTGGGCAGCCTGTGGTTGAGGCAGGGGCAATTCGCTCAGGCGGAAGAAGCTTTCAGGCATTCCCTGGTGCTCAAGGAGAGCTTGCTCGCCAAACGCCCCGACGACGCCGCCTTGCAGAGTGATTGGGGAGATACCGTCAGTTGGCTGGGCGGGCTGCTGCAGTTGACGGGTCGGTATGCGGGTGCTGCCCAGGCGTTCAACCGCGCGCTGCCGCCTGTGCAGTCGCTGCGCCAGCGGCACCCTGCGGACCTCGAATGGTTGAAGCGCGAGACCGGGCTGCTGCTGAATCTGAGCGACACCCAGATGGCGGCCGGCCTGAGCACTTTGACGGTGCTGAGCCAAGCCAAGTCAGCCGCGGATCAATTACGGCGAGGTGACCCCGCCAATGTGAGCTGGGCTTTCCTGGCCCTGGAGATTGACGCCAACCTGCTGGCGCAACGGGCCGACTTGCCGCCAGACGCGCGCGCCGTACAGGCCTTGGCCCTGCTGCAGAAGCTGGAGGGTCTGCGACCGGGCAAGCCGCCCCTGGACAGCTGGCTGCCTCGTTCGGTCCGGCTGTTGGAACTGGCGGCCAGTCCTGCTTGTGCAAGCCCGGCGTGCGAGGCGCGCGACCAGGCCCTGGTGCGAGTCGAACAACGCTTGTCCGCCGTGATGGCCAAGCGCCCCGTATCCCTGGAAGCCTTGAACGCAGCGGTGCGACTGCAATTGTTCAAGGCGAACCTGAATGCTACTGACGCGTCCGCCAGGCAGGCGGCTTGCGGCCAGGCGCAGCAACTGCTGCAGCTTCGCGCGGGATGGCTGCAGGCGCATGCCGAGTTGACTCAACGTTGGCTCGAAGTACAGAAATGCCTGGATCCGCGAGTCGTCGACCAGCCTGACTGGCAAGCAGGCCGTGCCTGGCTGCATCGGCAGCGTGACCTGTAGCTGCCACCTCTTTTCCCACCACAACCAGAGAAGTCCCTATGTCGACCTTCGTTCCTCCCTACACCGTCACCGTCACCGGTACCGCCGGTGGATTGGCGCAATGCACTTATGTCGATGGCAATGGCCAGCCCGTGCCGTCGGGCACAGTGCTCACCACGACGACCCCTGCGGGGCAGGATGGTGAACTGCCGTTCTCCTTCGTTGAAACGACGGTCGACGGCATGAGCCTGCGCCTGGTGGGTGCCGCGGTGAAGACGGTTGGCAACGACCCCACCATGAACCCCTACAACTACCTGCCAGCCAGCAGAACCGAGTCGGACGGCGCCTGGTGGGACGGCGTCATCGTTCCTTGGTCTGCCGATACCTACACCCGGCGTGGCGTTGTGTTGCTGTTCGCTCAGATCAGCGCTACGGGTGACATGGTGAACTTCTTTCCCAGCTCGGACCCGCAGACGCAGAACGACCAGTCGCAAGGCTGCGACTGAGCCCGCAGGACGACGGGCTCAGCCCAGGCCCAGCCCCGTCAGCCGCTGGTAGCGCTTGCGCAGGAAATCCGCCGCCATGCGGGCGTCGCTGCCGACACGCTCGCCGATGTAGAGCTCCTGGCGGCGCTCGGCGATCTGGGTGCGCAGCCGCGCGGCCATGATGTCCAGCGGCCGCATGCCGCCGCCCTCGGCACGTTCGATGGCGATGCGCAGTTGGTGCATCTGCAGGTTGTGCAGCAAGGCGGTCTGCGCCTGCACGACGCGGATGCGGCCCTGCACGAGGTGCTCGCACAGGCCGAGCCAGGCGCGTACCGCGTCGGCCGGGCCGCCGATGACCTTCTCGGGCAGTTCGCCCGCAGCGAGCAGCAGCGTTTCCAGCCGGTGGCGGTCGCTGTTCGCGTAAGCCTCGTTGACGATCATCATGCGCTGCTCGCAGACCTCGCGCTCCGGGCCGGAGGGCGCCAGGTCGGGGTGGAAGCGCATCGCCGCGCGCCGGTACAGCGTCTTCAGACTGGGCGGCGGCAGGTCGGTCAACGGGCCCGTGGGTTCGGGCGGCAGCGGCGTCGCGTCGGGCAGGGCGGGCACATCGGGCCAGGCCTTGGCGCGCTGGGATGCCGACACCGGGGCGTCGACACCCTGGCGCTTCAAGGCCTCAGACAACAGGGCCGTGGCCTGGTGCAGCTGGGCATCGATCTCGTCGAGCTCGCGCATCAGCGGGCCCAGGGCCTCGAGATAGCGCTGGCGAAAGCCGAGCAGCTTGGCGCGGGCGCCGTCGTGATCGGCCTCCAGCACGGCGAGGTAGCGCTGCAGATCCTGCAGTTGTTCGCGTCGCCGCGACAGCTCGTGCCTCGTGATTGCCATGCTCGCCATGAGCCGCGATTTTGCCTGGGCCAGACGTGGAAACGGCCCGAGAAGTCTGATTTCTCGGGCCGTTATGCCAGGGATTTACCTGGGTGTTACTGAGATGCGGCCGACGCGGGCATCTCCGCGGTGCTGGCCGCCGGTGCCGCCACGACAGCCGGGGCTGCGACGGGCTCGGGGGCCTTGCTGCCCGCAGGCAGCGGCAACAGCGGCACGATCAACAGGGCCACGATGTTGATGATCTTGATCAGTGGGTTCACGGCCGGGCCGGCGGTGTCCTTGTAGGGGTCGCCCACGGTGTCGCCGGTGACGGCGGCCTTGTGCGCTTCCGAGCCCTTCTTGTGCAGCACGCCCTTGTCGTCGGTGAAGCCTTCCTCGATCAGCTTCTTGGCGTTGTCCCAGGCGCCGCCGCCGGTGCACATCGAGATGCCGACGAAGAGGCCGGTCACGATGGTGCCCATCAGCAGGCCACCCAGTGCCGCCGGGCCGAGGATCAGCCCAACCAGGATGGGTGCCACCACGGGCAGCAGTGAAGGAACGATCATTTCCTTGATGGCGGCGGTGGTCAGCATGTCGACCGCGGCGCTGTAGTCGGGCTTGCGCTGGCCGGCCATGATGGCGCCATCGGCGAACTGCTTGCGCACCTCGACGACAACGGCACCGGCGGCCCGGCCGACAGCTTCCATCGCCATCGCGGCGAACAGGAAGGGGATCAGGCCGCCGAGGAAGAGGCCCAGGATCACCTTGTGGTCGGACAGCGAGAACACCTCGTGCATGCCACGCGCTTCCAGCGCGTGCGTGTAGTCGGCAAACAGCACCAGCGCAGCCAGGCCCGCGGAGCCGATGGCATAGCCCTTGGTGACGGCCTTGGTCGTGTTGCCCACGGCGTCCAGTGGGTCGGTGACGTCACGCACGGAAGCCGGCAGCTCGGCCATCTCGGCAATGCCGCCGGCGTTGTCGGTGATGGGACCGTAGGCGTCCAGCGCGACGATGATGCCGGCCATGCTGAGCATGGAGGTGGCCGCGACGGCGATGCCGTACAGGCCCGCCAAGGCAAAGGCCGCGTAGATGGCCGCGCAGACGAAGAGCACCGGCCAGGCGGTGGACTTCATCGACACACCCAGGCCGGCGATGACGTTGGTGCCGTGGCCGGTGGTGGAGGCCTGCGCCACGTGCTGCACCGGGTGGTACTGGGTGCCGGTGTAGTACTCCGTCACCCAAACCATGGCCGCCGTCAGCGCGAGGCCGACCGCGCAGGCGCCGAACAGGGCCATTGCGCTCGTCGTGCCACCCGTGCTCAGCTCGATGGGGCCGGGGAACATCGCCTTGGTGACGAAGAAGAAGGCGATCAGGCTCAGCACGCCGGCCACGATCAGGCCCTTGTACAGCGCCGGCATCACGTTCTTCATGCCGGGGCTGGCCTTGACGAAGTAGCAGCCGATGATGGAGGCAATGATGGACACCCCGCCGAGCGCCAGCGGGTAGACGACGCCGGCCAGCGCGCTGCTGCCGGTGATCATCAACGCGCTGAGCGCCATCGCGGCGATCAGCGTGACCGCRTAGGTCTCGAACAGGTCGGCCGCCATGCCGGCGCAGTCGCCGACGTTGTCACCGACGTTGTCGGCAATGACTGCCGGGTTGCGCGGGTCGTCCTCGGGGATGCCGGCTTCGACCTTGCCCACCAGGTCGGCACCGACGTCCGCACCCTTGGTGAAGATGCCGCCGCCCAGGCGCGCGAATATGGAGATCAGCGAGGAGCCGAAGGCCAGGCCCAGCATGGGCTTGAGCGCCGTGCTGTCATGCCCGCCGCCGATGGCCATGTAGAAGCCGCCCACGCCCAGCAGGCCCAGGCCCACGACCAGCATGCCGGTGATGGCGCCGCCCTTGAAGGCGACATCCAGCGCCGGGCCAATGCCCTTGGAGGCGGCCTGCGCGGTGCGSACATTGGCGCGCACCGAGATGTTCATGCCGATGAAGCCGCAGATGCCCGACAGCACCGCGCCGATAACGAAGCCGATGGCCGTCGTCGTTCCCAGGCCCGACACCGCGATGGCGATGGCCAGCACGACGCCGACGATGCCGATGGTGCGGTACTGCCGGCCGAGGTAGGCGGCGGCACCTTGCTGGATCGCCGCGGCGATCTCCTGCATGCGGGCATTGCCCGCATCCTGACTCAGGATCCAGCTTCGTTGGATGAAGCCATAAAGAACGGCCGCGAGGCCGCAAGCCAGCGCGAAATACAGCGCCACTTCTGTCGACATGTATGAGTCTCCTGTTTAGCGTGTCATCTGTGGCCCGCGGCAGGGTATGCCGGGGCTCGGCGGCCGAGCTTAAGGGCCGGGTTTGACGGCCGGGTTGCACGTTTACCAGCGATGTTGGGGAAACCTAGAATGCGGGTTTTCCTTAGCCCTAAAAGACGACCATGAGCCTGCACAACGTGACCCCCGGCGCCAAGGTGCCTGACGAGTTCAACGTCATCATCGAAATCCCGATGAATGCCGACCCGATCAAGTACGAGGTGGACAAGGAGAGCGGTGCGCTGTTCGTCGACCGCTTCCTGACGACGCCTATGTACTACCCGTGCAACTACGGGTACATCCCCAGGACGCTGGCGGACGACGGTGACCCGGTCGACGTGCTCGTCATCACCCCCTTCGCGCTGACGCCCGGCGTCGTCGTGACCTGCCGCCCCCTGGGCGTGCTGATGATGGACGACGAGGCCGGCGGCGACGCCAAGCTGCTGGCCGTGCCCACCAGCAAGATCCTGCCCATGTACGACCACTGGCAGAAGATCGAAGACGTGAACCCGRCCCGCCTGTCCGCGATCCAGCACTTCTTCGAGCACTACAAGGACCTGGRGAAGGGCAAGTGGGTCAAGGTCAAGGGCTGGGAAGGCCCGGAGAAGGCCAAGTCCGAGATTGCTGAAGGCCTGGCGAATTACGCCAAGGACCTGCCGAAGTAAGAGCGGGCCGTCTGGCCGTCGAAGAGCGCCTGAGCGGGTCTGAGGCGCTCTTTTTCATGGCGTCGCCGCGGGGCTGAAGTGCTCGGCCAGCAAGGCGGCGGCGTTGACCGGCTTGTAGAGCGTGGCGTCGAACAGGCCCGCCAGTTCGGATGCGAGCGGGCGATCGACGAGGGCGATGCACCGGCGTGACGCACCGCTGGCACGCCAGTGCTGCACCTGTGCAAGGCCGTCTGCATCCAGCAGGCAGGGGTCGCACAGCAGCAGATCCGCCGGCGCAAGCAGCGCGCCGGGCGCGGGCCGCAGCACCTCGACGTTGGCGGCGAATAGCAGTTCGGCGACGCGGTCGGCATGGCCCTGCGGCGCGTCGATCAGCAGTGCAAGCAGGTCGGTCTCGGCGGTCTCGACAGGTGTGACGCCGTCGGCGGGCATCAGGACCTCCTCGGCGCGACCTGCGCTCAGCGGCAGCAAGAACGAGAAGCGGCTGCCCTGGCCCACGGCGCTGTGCAG
>NZ_JBFULE010000165.1:0-8664 GCF_056400485.1 Roseateles sp. P5_B10 | reverse complement strand
GGGCCGCCCCTAGCCGGCCCGCCTGGCGATGTGCTTGCCGGTCGATCCGGCAAGCATCGCCGTCCCCTTGGGGGACYGGCTAGTCTGGCCCGCGTTCAGCGCGGCAGACTGGACGAGGGGCTCACGCAGCCACCACGCGGGCCATTTCGAGGACCTTGTTCGAATAGCCCCACTCGTTGTCGTACCAGGACACCAGCTTGACGAAGGTGCTGTCCAGCGCGATGCCGGCGTCGGCATCGAAGATGGAGGTGCGGGCGTCACCGCGGAAGTCGGTCGCAACGACCTTGTCCTCGGTGTAGCCCAGCACGCCCTTGAGCGCGCCTTCGCTTTGCGCCTTGAACTCGGCGCAGATCTCTTCGTAGCTGGCGTCCTTCAGCAGCTCGACGGTCAGGTCGACGACCGACACGTCGCTGGTGGGCACGCGAAAGCTCATGCCGGTCAGCTTCTTGTTCAGCTCGGGGATGACCTTGCCGACGGCCTTGGCCGCGCCGGTGCTGCTCGGGATGATGTTCTCGAGGATGCCGCGGCCGCCGCGCCAGTCCTTGTTGCTCGGGCCGTCGACGGTCTTCTGCGTGGCGGTGGTGGCGTGCACGGTGGTCATCAGGCCGCGCTTGATGCCCCACTTGTCGTTCAGCACCTTGGCCAGCGGGGCCAGGCAGTTGGTGGTGCACGAMSCGTTGGAGATGATGGCCTCGCCGGCGTACTTGGTGTGGTTGACACCGAAGACGAACATCGGCGTTTCGTCCTTGGAGGGGGCCGAGAAGATGACCTTCTTGGCGCCTGCGGCCAGGTGCTTCTCGCCGCCGGCCTTGTCCAGGAAGATGCCGGTGGCTTCGATGACGATGTCGGCACCCGCCTCGGCCCACTTCAGCTCGGACGGGTCCTTGACGGCGGTCAGGCGGATGCGCTTGCCGTTGACGATCAGGGTGTTGCCGTCCACGGCCACTTCACCGTCGAACTTGCCGTGCACGCTGTCGTACTTGAGCATGTAGGCCAGGTAGTCGGGCTCGAGCAGGTCGTTGATCGCGACGACCTCGATGTCCTTGAAATTCGCCACGGCGGCACGGAACACCATGCGCCCGATGCGGCCGAAGCCATTGATGCCGATCTTGATGGTCATGGAACTGTCTCCAGAGGATGAAAAATTCGGTGCGGGCGCGATTCTCGGCGATTCGCGGTACGGGGTGGTTTCAGGGCGATTTCAGCCCGCCGGCGCTTGGCGCATCGCCACGCAGATTCAGCGTGCCGCAGGGCACGTCGATCTGCAGCTGGCTACCGAACAAGTCCCGGGCCTGCTGTTCATTCTTGAACGCGAGGTGCAAGCCGGCCAGCCAGGTGAGGAAAGGTAACTTGTTGGGGTCCGCCGGCTTGCCGACGGTGGCCTCGTTGGGCACGGCGCCACCGTAGATCGTGTAGTCCACCTTGAACGGGCAACCCATTGTCTTGAAGTCGTAGAACGCGCTGAGCTTGGTCGGCTCGCGGGTCATGCCGAGAAACTCGGCCAGCCCGAAGGCTTCGCGCTTGAATCCGTAGCGGGACTGATCGGTGGGGAACATCGTGAACTGTTGCTGGAAGGATTGCGGCCCCTCGCTACCGCTGCGGCAAGGCATGCGGTAGTCGGCCAGGCGCTTTCGTACCGCAGCCTCGAACCGGCTGGACCCGGTGGAATGCAAGATCTTGACTTCGGGCGGCTGGCGACCATCGCCGGTAAAGGTGGCCGCAATGACGACATGCTCGACCTCCAGCCGGCCCAGGCCCCTGAAACCGTCCATGTCATGGCGTGGCATCACGAGGCAGAACGGCGGTTCGCCGGCGGCTCGATCTGGCGGCAGCGGCGTGGCGTCGCGGTCGGTATTGGCAAAGCTGAACTCCTGCACCGCACTGACGACGCCATCCGTCGCCGTCAGGCAAGGCAGGCGCAAGCGCTCGAGATAACGGTGCGCCTCGTCCTGCATGTCCTGCCGAGCCGAGTTGAACAGCACCTCGACCTCGGGAGCCGCATCCGGCTTGTTGAACTTGAGCAGCACCCGCATGGCGCCAAAACCGCGGTCCAGCTTGTCCTGCTGGGGAAAGCGCGGAGGTTTGACGGGCTTGACGAGGCAGGCCAGCGATTGCGCTGGCGACGGCGTACGCACCTCCGTCTGCGCTTGTGCAGCGCAGGCGGCCCAGCCGGTGACGAGGGCGACGAAAAATGGGCGCATCAGATCCTCCCTGATCTTCAGGATGCAGGCGGGTTTGTAGCGCAGGCGGTCGACGAGGCACGCGGGCAGTCACCCGCTTCTGGGACGCCGCCGCAAAGCAACAGGACCGCGAATGCGACCCTGGCGTCATGCGGCGCGGTAAGCGCATCATTTCTTCTTCAGCACCGCCTTGACGGTCGCGGCCACGTTCTTCGGCGTGCAGCCAAAGTGCTTGAACAGCACACCGGCCGGCGCGGACTCGTCGAAGGTGTCGATACCAACGACGGCGTCGACACCGTATTACCACCAGAAATCGCTGACTTCAGGCCAAGCCCTTCTCCTGCAAACTGGCCAGCACGGCCGAGAGCTCGCGCTCCACCGCCTGCAGCAGCGGCTCCAGGCCCACCGCTTCGACGCCCTGGCTGCAGGCTTCCTCCAGCGTGGTGGCGGCACGTTGCAGGGCGGGCATGCCCAGGCTGCCCGCGACGCTCTTCAGGTCGTGCGCGCAGCGCAGGGCGGCCTTGCCATCACCGCGCTCACGGGCGGCCCGCAAGCGCACGACGATGTCGCTCTCACGCTCGCGGAACAGCGCCAGCAAGCGCCGATACAGCGCCTCGTCACCCATCAGCGCGGCCAGGCCGGCGCCCATGTCCAGGGCCGCGGGCGGCGCCAGCGGYGCGGGCGCGGGCAGCGCCGGACGCACCCAGCGCGCCAGCGTGGCGAACAGCTCGTCAACGCGGATGGGCTTGGGCACATGGTCGTTCATGCCCGCCTCCAGCGCCTTCTGGCGGTCGCCGGCCATCGCGTTGGCCGTCATCGCGATCACCGGCAGGTCCTGCAGTTCGGRACGGCGGCGCAGTTCGCGCGTCGCCTCGTAGCCGTCCATCACCGGCATCTGGCAGTCCATCAGCACGGCCTCGAAGCGCTCGCGCGCGAGGATCGCCAGCGCCTCCTGGCCGTCGCCGGCGATGTGCACGACGATGCCGGCGCGGTTCAGAAGGTCGCGCGCGAGCTCCTGGTTGATGGGGTTGTCCTCGACCAACAGGACGCGCGCGCCGGCCAGCCCGGCCTGGCGCGCCTGCAGCAGTTCGTGGCGCTGCACGTTGCGGCTGAGCCCGGCACGCGGACGGCCCAGCGCATTGGCGCAGGCGTCCAGCAGGCCCGAGGGCGTGACCGGCTTGGCCAGCAGCCCTGCCACCAGCAGCCCGCGTGCGGTGAGCTGGCGTTCGGCCTCGTCGCGGTTGAAGGCAGTCACCATCAGCACCGTCGGCGGAGCGTGCCTGCCGGCGGCCTGCCCCAGCCTTTCCAGGCAGCCGATGCCATCCAGGACCGGCATGTGCCAGTCCAGCAGCAACAGCCTGAACGGCCGGTCCTCGGCGTCGGCCTGCGCCACGGCCTGCAGTGCCGCAACGCCATCGGCCGCCGTCTCGGCCTCCAGGCCGAAGGCCGTCGCCAGCGTGTGCAGCAGCTCGCGAGCCGCCGGATGGTCGTCGACGACCAGCATGCGCATGCCGTGCAGTTCGTTGTCCTGCGGCGCTGGCGCCGCCCCGGGCTGCAGGCCCAGGGGCAGGCTGAAGTGGAAGCAGCTGCCGCGCCCGGGCTCGCTGTCCAACCCGATCTCGCCGCCCATGCGCTCCACCAGGTGGCGGCAGATCGCCAGGCCCAGCCCCGTGCCGCCGTAGCGCCGGCTGGTCGACGCATCGGCCTGCGTGAAGGGCTGGAACAGGCGTGCACGGGACTCGGGCTCGAGGCCGATGCCGGTGTCGCGCACCTCGAAGCGCAGCGTCACACGCTGACCTTCGCGCGCCGTCTCGGCCACCGCCACCGTGACCTCGCCCTGCTCGGTGAACTTGACCGCGTTGTTGCTCAGGTTCAGCAGGATCTGGCCCAGCCGCGAGGGGTCGCCGACGAGCGCGGTTGGCAGCGTGGGCGACAGCGCGAACAGCAGTTCCAGCCCCTTTTCCTCGGCGCGCATGCCCACCAGCGTGGCGAGCTGGTCCAGCACGTCGCCGAGCTGGAACGGGATCTCCTCGACCTCCAGCCGGCCGGCTTCGATCTTCGAGAAGTCGAGGATGTCGTTGATGATCCCGAGCAGCGACTCTGCGGCGCGATGTACCTTGTCGACGTAGTTGCGCTGGCGCGCGTCCAGGCCGGTCTGCAGCGCCAGGTAGGACATGCCGAGGATGGCGTTCATCGGCGTGCGGATCTCGTGGCTCATGTTGGCCAGGAACTCGCTCTTGGCCCGCGTGGAGGCTTCGGCGGCGTGCTGGGCGCTGGCCAGCTCTTCGGTGCGCTCGCGCACGCGCTGCTCCAGCCCTTCGGCCACCTCGCGCGCGACGCGGGTGCGCTCGTCGAGCCGCGCCTGGAGCGCGATCTCGAAATGGCGGTGCAACTGGCGCATGCGCAGGCGGTAGGCCAACCACAGCGCCGTCAGCAGCAGCACGGCGACCGCGGCGCGGAAGTACCAGGTGGCATACCACGGCGGCGGAACATGGATCTTGAGCGGCACCGCGCTCTCGCTCCAGTCCCCGCGGGTGCCGCGCGCCTGGACGAGGAAGGTGTAGTCGCCCGGCGGCAGCATCGTGTATGTCGCGTTGCGCCGCGCGCTGTCCGTGTCGTTCCACTTCGTCTCGAACCCTTCGAGCCGGTACCGGTAGCGGGTGTGCGCCGGGTCGACATAGTTCAAGGCGGCGAAGTCGAAGGACGCGATGCTGCGCGGTTCCAGCGCCAGCGCAGAAGCAGACCAGATCGGCTGCTGCAGCGGCGTGCTGCCTGGCAGCACCGACTCGCCGAACAGGCGGAAGTCGGTCAGGAACACCGGCAGCGTGCGCTTGCGGTCGACGACCTGGCCGGGGATGAACGCCACCAGCCCCTTCTGCGAGCCGAAGAACAGCTCCCCGCTCGAACTCCTCGCGGCTACCACGGGGTTCGCGAACCGGTCGGTCAGCAGGCCGTCGGACGCGCGGTAGTTCGTGAAGGTCCCGGTGCGTGGGTCGAACCGCGACAGCCCGTTCGGCGTGCTGACCCACAGCTGTCCATCGTCGTCCTCCAGGATGCCGAACACGCTGTCCGCAGGAAGGCCGGCGCGCGAGTCGTACGAGGTGAACGTGCCGTCGCGAGGATCGAGCTTGACCAGCCCGCGGAAGGTCCCGGCCCACACCGTCCCGGCGCGGTCGACGTGGACCGCATTGACGCGTTGATGGCCCGGCGGACGCGCGGCGCGGAGTTCCGCATCGAAGACCTTGAAGGTGCTCGTGCGGGGGTCAAAACGATGCAGGCCATGAGATGACGTCGCCAGCCACAGCACGCCGCTGGCGTCCTCCGTGATCGAGCGGTACTGGACCAGGGTGCCAGGCTGCGGGCTGAAGGTCGAGAACCTTTCCGTCGCCGGCTCCCAGCGGCTCAGGCCGAAGTCCGTGGCGACCCACAAGGTGTTGCCGCGATCGACCCACAGTGCCGTGATGCGGTCGTGGTTCAGCGAGCGCGGGTCCGATGCGACGTGGGTGTACGCCGTGTAGCGCTGCGTGCGGCGATCAAAGCGGATCAGGCCGTTGCCATACGTGCCCAACCAGAGGTCGCCCGCGTGATCCGCAATCGCCCGGACGCCCCGCGCGAACACCGGCAGGTCGATCTGCGTCGCCTGATCGGTCGCGCGGTCGACGCGGTTCAGGCCGCGGTCGGTGCCGATCCACAGCGTTTGATCGTTCTCGGCGTAGGCGGCAGTCACCGCGCCCTTGGCCAGACTGTGCGGGTCCGCCTGCTGGTGGCGGTAGGACCGGAAACGCGGGTGCTCGGTGTCGAAGCGGTAGACGGTCCCCGCCCTCGTCGTCGACCAGAAGCYCCCGTCGCGATCCCGGAACGTGCCGACGACGAGGTCGCCGCGCAAGCCGTCGGGATCGTCAGGGTCGCTCTGGTACCAGAGCGCCTGCATGCGGTCCGGCGTCAGCTTGACGAGGCCCAGCTTGCCGGTGCCGAGCCAGAGTGCCCGGTCGTCATCCTCCTGGATCGACAGGACGCCGGAAGAGGCGTTCGGCGCCAGCCCGCCGCCCCGGAACACATAGACGGTGACTTCGCCGCTGGCCACATCGACCGAGGCAAGATCCCCGCCGGAAGACAGGCCAAACCACAGCATGCCCCGGCTATCCAGGAACGGCTTGGATGGGTAGCCCGTGGCGACCAACTTGCGCCCGGAGCCGTTCTGCAGCCTGATGTGTCGCCTGACCTCGCCCGAGCGCCGGTCCAGCACGTAGAGCCCCTCGGAGCTCGTGACCCAGAGCGTGCCGTCGCGCAGCGCCAGCGTGGCGATGACGCGCGTCTCGCCGAGCCCGGGCGTGTGGCGCGGCCGATGGCAGGTCGTCTTCGACGTGACCGGGTCCAGGGCCGTCACGCCGTCGTCCGTCGCGAGCCAGATCAGGCCGTCCGGGTCCTCGCTGATGTCGTGGGCGATCGCCACGGTGCCGCAGGCCTCGTTGGGTGACCGGTACTGTTTGAAGCTGCCGGTCGCAGGGTCATAGCGGCTGAGCGAATCGTCGGCGCCGATCCACAGCCGGCCCGCGTGGTCCTTGAACAGCGACTGGCCAATGATGAAGCCGACGCTGCTCGCGCGCTGGTCCGCCGGGACCTTCATGAAATCGTAGCCGTCGTAGCGCCGCAACCCGTCCTCGGCGCTCAGCCACAGGAAGCCGAACTCGTCCTGCACCATCCGCTGGACCGCCACGGACGCAAGGGGCGACGGCAGCGGGTAGAACGGCATTGGCGCGCCGGCGACGAGCGGTACGTCGACGACGCGGATGTCCTGAGCGCAAGCGGCCCTGCAGGTGGCGAGCGCAGCAAGCGCGGTGAACAACGCGACGAAATTGCATAGCCGTGCGCTGATGGCGCGCCAGCCCCTCGAACGCGCACGAAACAAATCGCCAGTCGCCAACGCCAGCCCTCCAGAGCCCCCGGAATCAAGGGCCATTGGATGTCTGTCCGGGAACCCCGGCTATCGGCATTCACCCGCTGCGCCGGGCAGGCCCGCGGCGGCGCCCCCGAGCCCCTGATGTCCATCGCCACCCCCTGACCGCACATGGCCCGGGGCGCGACGGCATCACTTCTTCTTCAGCACCGCCTTGACGGTCGCCGCGACGTTCTCGGGCGTGAAGCCAAAGTGCTTGAACAGCACGCCGGCCGGGGCGGACTCGCCGAAGGTGTCAATGCCGACAACCGCGTCGACACCGTACTTCCACCAGAAGTCGCTGACGCCCATCTCGACGGCCACGCGCGGCAGGCCCTTGGGCAGCACGCTCTTCTTGTAGTCCTTGTCCTGGCGGTCGAAGACGCTGGTCGACGGCATCGAGACGACCCGCACCTTGATGCCTTCGTCGGCCAGCAGCGCCTTGGCGGCCATGGCCAGCTGCACCTCGGAGCCGGTGGCGATGATGACGGCCTCGGCCTTGCTGTTGCCCTTGGCGCTCACGGGGTCGAATAGCACATAGGCGCCCTTGGCGATCTCGTCGACATTGGTCTTGGGCGAGTAGGTCAGGTTCTGGCGCGACAGGGCCAGCAGGCTCGGGCGCTGGGCGTTGCCGATGGCCATGGTCCAGGCGACGACGGTCTCGGTCGTGTCGGCCGGGCGCCAGACGTCCAGGCCCGGGATCAGGCGCAGCGAGGCGACATGCTCGATGGACTGGTGGGTCGGGCCGTCTTCGCCCAGGCCGATGGAGTCGTGCGTCATCACGTGGATGACGCGGGCCTTCATCAGTGCGGCCATGCGGATGGCGTTGCGGCTGTAGTCGCTGAAGGTCAGGAAGGTGCCGCCGTAAGGGATGAAGCCGCCGTGCAGCGCGACGCCGTTCATGATGGCGGCCATGCCGAACTCGCGCACGCCGTAGTTGATGTGGCGGCCGTTGTTGGGCGTGCCGTCGGCGGCGATGCGCAGGGCCGGCGTGCTGCTGGTGTTGGTCAGGTTGGAGCCGGTCAGGTCGGCGCTGCCGCCGAGCAGCTCGGGCAGCGCGAGCGTGAAGGCTTCCAGCGCCAATTGGCTGGCCTTGCGGCTGGCGACGGTCTGCGCTTCGGCATGGGCCTTGACGACGGCGTCGACGGCGATCTGCGCGAAGTTGGCGGGCAGCACGCCGGCCATGCGGCGCTGGAACTCGGCGGCCAGTTCGGGGTGGGCTTCGGCATAGGCGTCGAAGCGGCTGTCCCACTCGGCCTCAACCTTGTCGCCGCGTTCCTTGGCATCCCAGGCGGCATAGACCTCGGCCGGCACGGCGAAGGGCTCGTGCTCCCAGGCGAGGGCCGCGCGGGTCAGCTTGATCTCTTCGGCGCCGAGCGGTTCGCCGTGGGCCTTGCTGGTGTTGGCACGGTTGGGCGAGCCCTTGCCGATGGCCGTCTTGGCGATGATCAGCGTGGGCTTGTCCTGGCTCTCCTTGGCCTTGCCGATGGCGTCGTCCAGGGCGTCGACGTCATGGCCGTCCACCGGGCCGATGAACCGGGCCGATGA
>NZ_JBFULE010000164.1:0-8679 GCF_056400485.1 Roseateles sp. P5_B10 | reverse complement strand
GGCCTGACCAGCCCAGTGGGCCTGGCCCAGGGCAAGCTGACCGGCAGCGGGCCGAAGCTGGCCAATGCCTTCGACAACCGCGGCCTGTTCCAGGGCATGAGCGTGGACCCGGCGGTGCTGAGCCCGCTCGAGGCCGAGATGCTGACCCGCAACAGCGGCGCCGTCGACGGTGGCGTGCTGAACCAATTGGTCAAGCGCGCGGTGCGCGAAGACTGGATCGCCAAGGGAGTGATGCGCTGATGAACGCCTTCCTCAAATTCCCGCTGGCCGCGCTGTTCGCGGCGGCTTCCCTGGCCCAGGCCGCCGGCCCACTGCTGCTGACCGAGCACCCACGCAACCCGCAGCCGCTGCGTTGGGACACGAGCAAGCCCATCCAGGTCTACACCGACATCGGACCGCTGACCTACCGCGACAGCGGCACGGAGTTCCTCAGCAACGCCCAGGCCGACAGGATCACCGCCTTTGCGCTGAAGCAGTGGAGCGATGTGCCGACCTCGACCTGGAAAGCCGTCACCGACCCGGCCAAGTTCAAGAAGTTCAGCCAGCTCGCGGGCGTCGGCGTGGACGTGAAGGACGGCGAGACCGCCAAGCGCGTCTATGGCCAGGCGCTGGAGGGCGGCATCTACGTCATCTACGACCAGCGCGGCCAGGTCATTGAGGAGTATTTCGGCGTGCCCAAGGACCAGGTGCTGGGCATCGCCTTCGCCGAGATCGCCGAGGACCGCGACGGCGACGGCTACCCCGAGACCATCGTCAAGGCCACGGCCGTCATGAACGGCTATGTCGTGCCGCATGAGCCGTTGGACCCAGACCAGCCCTGGATGCCGCCGCCCGACATCGACGGCAAGCGCATCGCCGGCGTGTTCACGCACGAGTTCGGCCACGCCATCAACCTGTCGCACTCGCAGGTCAACGGCACCATGGCCTATTTCAGCCATCCCTACTACTACGAGGCTTTCCCCGGCGTGCCCGGCTGCGTGCCGGCCCTGCATTCCTGGCGCGACGACGATCCGGCGGCGAAAAAGATCGACCCGAAGTACATCGAGACGATGTTCCCCTTCATCGACCCGACCTTCCCCGATGCCAACGGCCGCAACGCCGGTTACGAGCAAAGTACGGTGGACCGCAGCGACGACATGGCGGGCATCTCCGACCTCTACCCGAGCGCAACCTACCTGAAGACGCGCGGCTCGGTGGCTGGCACGCTGTTCCTGAAGGATGGCCGCACGCCCTATGGCGGCATCAATATCGTCGCCCGCAACGTTGCCGACCCGCTCGGCGACGCGATCTCGGCGATGAGCGGCGACAAGACGCAGGGCCTGGTCGGCCCCGACGGGCGCTTTCGCATCAACAACCTGAAGCCCGGGCAGAAGTACGTGCTCTACCTGGAGGAGATCGTCGCTGGCGGCTATCCGACGACGCCGACCGCCCTGGTCTCCGAGGCCGAGTACTGGAACAGCAACGAGCAGTCCAACGCGGCCAACGACCGCGCCTGCACGGCCAGCGCGATCACGGCCGAGGCGGGTGTCACCAAGACGGCCAACTTCTACTTCAATGGCTACAAGGACGGCGTGCAGTACACGCCCATCGTCTACGGCTTCCTGGGCAGCATGTCCAAGGACGGCGAGCGCGCGGCGGGCTGGATCGACAACAAGCCCTTCGTCTGGGACTCGCGCAGCGGTGTTGAATGGGCGCCGGACGGTGTCGCGGGCGTCAACACCAGCATCACGCGCGACGGCCGCAAGCTCATCGTGCAGGCCGACCTCAACGGCAACGTCATCGGCACCGATGGCGAAGGCCAGCCGGTGAAGACCAACTCGGCCACGATCTGGGACACCCGCACCGGCGGCCTGACCGACCTGGGCAACCTCAACCGCGACCGCTGCGGCGGCAGCAGCCAGATCGGCGTCAGCAGCAGCTACGGCTGGGCGCTCGATTCGACCGGCCGCACGGCCGTCGGCACGGCCTATGTGGACCGCAATGGCGATGGCAGCTGCGAAGGTGGCTGGTCCGGCGACGCCGCCATCGGCGGCGAGGTCATCCCCTTCATCTGGACGGCGGGCCGCGGCATGCGGGCGCTGAGCCTGGACGGCGTGGACCTGAGCGCCGAGCCCTGGCACCGGGCGCATGCGGTGTCGTCCGATGGCCGCGTCGTGCTGGGCAACAGCAACTTCATGAAGGCCTATGCCTGGATTGACGAGGGCAAGCCGATCGACCTCTACAAGGCCGTCGGTGCCATCGACGGCTATGCGATGACGCCCGACGCTGGCCGCGTGGCGCTGAACACGGAGCGCGACGGCGTCGTGTTCTGGAATGCCAACAAGGGCAGCAAGGCCAGCGCCTTCACGAAGTTCAGGCAGATGCAGTGGTGTGTGGACATGCCGCTGCTGGGCCTGGACGTGACCTGCGAGAGCGAGGGCGCCGCAGCCATCCAGCAGCAGTTCGGCGCCATCCCCGTGCAGGTGGCCGACATCAGCGACGACGGCAAGATGATGATCGGCTCGGCCGGTGTCTGGTTCAGCGGCCTGCGCGGCGTGCTGTGGCTGGAGGACATCGGCTGGATCCAGCTCAGCGACTTCTTCCGCACCCAGGGCGTGGCCGAGGCCTATCGCTACGGCCTGGACGGCCCGGCGTCGATGAACGCGGCCGGCAACGAGATCGTCGGCGGCATCCCGGGCTACCCGATGAGCTGGTATGTCGACCTGAAGAAGGCCTTCGTCTGCAAGCATGGCAACTCGACCGAGGTCGGTTTCCCGAGCGAGTTCGTCGACGAAGTGAAGCACGGCGCCCGCATGGGCCGCTGCGAGCATCTGCGGCACTCCGACCGCTAGTCGATGCAGGTGCGGTTGCGCCCTTCCGCCTTGGCCTTGTAGAGCAGGCGGTCGGCGCGCTCCAGGGTCTGGGCCAGGGTGTCGCCGCGGCGGTGCCCGGTCAGGCCGATGGAGACGGTGATTGCCACCTGCTTGCCGTCACCAATGTCGATGCGCAAGGCGGCGGTCTGTTGGCGCAACCTCTCCATGCCGGCCACGGCCGGTGGCATGGCGGTGTCGGGCAGCAGCACGAGGAACTCCTCGCCGCCCCAGCGCGCCAGCACGTCGGTGCCGCGCATGGCGGTCTGGCCGCCCTGGGCGAAGGCTCGCAGCACGGCATCGCCGGCCGCATGGCCGTGCTCATCATTGACGCGCTTGAAGTGGTCCAGGTCGACGACGGCGACGCAGAAATCGTGGTGATGGCGCAGCGAACGCGATAACTCCTGGTCCATCAGCGCCTGCATCTGGCGGCGGTTGGGCAGGCCGGTCAGCTCGTCGCGCGTGGCGATGGCCTGCAACTGGGCCAGCGCCCGGGCCAGCTCCTGGCGCTGCTCGGAAAGCCGGCGGCGGATGCGGCTCAGCCGCGCCGTCAGCACGGCCACCGTGGGCAGCAGGCAGGCCAGCATGACGAAGTGGCCGAACTCGACCTCGGGCGGATAGGCCGCGGGATGGAGCCAGGCCATGGCGCCCATGACGAGGGCGAACAGGGCCAGCGCGAAAAAGCTCAGCACATAGGCACTGCGGGCGCGCAGTTGGAACATGCCGAACATCAGGATCAGCGTCAGCACCGGGAAGGCGCCGCCGCGCAGCAGGCCGGCCTGTGCATAGCCAAAGGCCGCGCAGCTGATCGCGAAGCCGATCTGCGCACTGGTCAGCGAGGGGTCGGTGAAGCGCTTCGACCAACCGCTGCGGATGGCGGCGTAGATCAGTGCCATGCCGCCCAGGGAATAGGCCGCCCAGCCCCACAGCACCGGCCCGAACTCGCCGCCGTTGACCTTGATGGCGTAACACAGCATCACGGCGCTGATGCCCATCAGCGCCATCGCGAGCGAGGTCTGGCGCAGCCGCAGGCGCTGGGCTGGTTCGCTGCCCAGCCACAGGTCGCCGAGCCGACGGAGGTACGACGCCGCCATGGCGCTAGCCTACCGCGCCAGCGGCGCCGGGGCACTGTCCGCCTGAGTCCTTGTTCGAGCCTTCAGCCCACGTAGCCGGTCTGCAACGCTTGCGCCCAGTCGGGCCGGTCGTTGCGCGCGGCCAAGGCGGCCATCGCGCCGTGGTCATAGGGCACCGAGTGCTGGGCGCAGTGCCAGGCGCCGTCGAGCTTCTCGACGATGGCGTAGGTCGCGTCGGGCGTGCCGCGCTCGACGACATAGCGCTCCGGCTCATCGTCCACATAGGCCTGCAGGCCGACGCTGCCGGGGTTGACGAGAACCTGGTTGCTGACCACGCGCAGAAAGCGCGGCAGATGGCTGTGACCGCAGGCGATGAGTGCGCTGCGTTGATCGCCCAGGCGCTCGGCGATCTCGGCGGCCGTGGCCAGGCCGAGTACGCCGCCGCGCGGGGTTTCCAGGAAGTGCTCGCAGTCACTGCGTGGCGTGCCGTGGCACAGGAAGATGTCCGGCGCCCATTGCCACATCGGCTGCAGACTGCGCAGCCAGTCGAGCTCCGGCGTGCCGAGCGTGGACAGCGCATAGCCGTCGGAGGCGCCACCGGCGTCGGGCTGCCATTCGAGGATCTGGCGTTCGTGGTTGCCGGCCAGGATGGGCCAGCCCGAGGCCATCAGGAACTGCGCCGTCTCGCGCGGCATCAGCGGGCCGGAGAGGTTGTCGCCCAGGCACAGCACTTGGTCGGCGCCGCGGCGGCGGATGTCGGCGGCAACAGCTTCAAGGGCGGGCAGATTGCCATGGATGTCTGAGACGAGGGCGATGCGCATGGTCTCGAGACTAGCCGCCCAGGTGACCGAGAGGCAACACGCCGCTGGCCTTGACCTCACCAAGCGAGAAGCTGGTGTGGATGTCTTTCACGTTGGGCAGGTTCAGCAGCGTGTCGATGGAAAAGCGCGAGAAGGCGTCCAGGTCGGTGGCCATGACCTGCAGCTCGAAGGTGCCGGCGCCGGAGATGTAGTGGCAGGCGATGACCTCGGGCAGCTGGCGGATGGCGTCTTCCAGCGGCTTGGTGGCGGCGCCGGCGCTGCGCTCGGCATCGACGCGCACAAAGGCCAGCACCCCGAGGCCGAGCTTCCTGCGGTCGATCTCGGCGCGGTAGCCGGTGATGTAGCCCTGGTCCTCCAGCCACTTGACGCGCCGCCAGGTGGGCGCGGCCGACAGGCCGATGCGCTGGGCCAGTTCGGCGTTGGACAGGCGAGCATCGGCCTGCAACTCGGCCAGGATGGCGATGTGGTGGCGGTCGAGGGCTTCGGGAGTGGCGCTGGAATCGACGACTTGAGAACTCATGGTTTGCCCTGATCGGCGAAGTGGCGATGCAATTGGAAGCGAATTTGGCAGATCTGAGCAAGAAGATTGCCAGGGTGRCTGGTTTCGAGCGCAATTGAGAAAGCACTGCTCGCCCCCATTTCCCTACACTGATCGGTCCGGCCATACTGGCCCATGGCCCGCGCGCCTGCCTCACAAGGGCTGGCCTCTCGGGTCGCCATTCAGGAGCTCCCACTGATGAACGCCCCGCTGCCCGAACACATCCTGCGCGCGCTGCAGACTGTCTCCCTCGACGACAAATACGCGCTCGATTCCGGCCGTGCCTTCATGAGCGGCGTGCAGGCCCTGGTGCGGCTGCCGATGCTGCAGCGCACGCGCGATGCGATCGCCGGGCTGAACACGGCAGGTTTCATCAGCGGCTACCGCGGCTCGCCGCTGGGCACGTACGACCAGGCGCTGATGGCGGCCAAGAAGCATCTGGCCAAGCAGAACATCGTCTTCCAGCCGGGCGTCAACGAGGAACTCGGCGCGACCGCCGTCTGGGGCACCCAGCAGCTCGACCTCTTCCCCGAGAAAGCCAAGTTCGACGGCGTCTTCGGCCTCTGGTACGGCAAGGGCCCGGGCGTGGACCGCTGCATCGACGTGTTCAAGCACGCCAACATGGCCGGCACGAGCAAGCACGGCGGCGTCATCGCCATCGCGGGCGACGACCACATCGCCAAGAGCTCGACGGCCGCACACCAGAGCGACCACGTCTTCAAGGCGGTCGGCTTCCCGACCTTCTTCCCGAGCAGCGTGCAGGACATCCTGGACATGGGCCTGCACGCCTTTGCCATGAGCCGCTTCTCGGGCGTGTGGGCAGGCATGAAGACGATCCAGGAGATCGTTGAATCCTCGGCCTCGGTCAGCGTCGACCCGGATCGCGTCAACATCATCCTGCCGGAAGACTTCCAGATGCCGGCCGGTGGCCTGCACATCCGCTGGCCGGACCCGCCGCTCGAACAAGAGTCGCGGATGATGAATTACAAGTGGTACGCAGCGCTGGCCTACATCCGCGCGAACAAGCTGAACTACAACGTCATCGAAGGCGCCAACGACCGCTTCGGCCTGATCACCAGCGGCAAGGCCTTCAACGACACCCGCCAGGCGCTGCACGACCTGGGCCTGGACGACGACACCTGCCGGCGCATCGGCATCCGCCTGCACAAGGTCAACGTCGTGTGGCCGCTGGAAGCGCAGATCACGCGTGACTTCGCCAAGGGCCTGCAGGAGATCCTGGTCGTCGAAGAGAAGCGCCAGATCATCGAGTACCAGGTCAAGGAAGAGCTCTACAACTGGCGCGCCGACGTGCGCCCCAACGTGCTCGGCAAGTTCGACGCCGGTGACGGCGGCGAGGGCGGCGAGTGGAGCGTGCCCAACCCGAGCGAGCACTGGCTGCTGCGCCCGCAGGCCGACCTGACGCCAGCCATCATTGCCCGCGCCATTGCCAAACGCCTGAAGAAGATCGGCGTGGACAGTGACATCGCCGCCCGCCTGGACGCGCGTCTGGCCATCATCGACGCCAAGGAAAACTCGCTGAAGGCGGAAGAGAAGACGGCCGGCGGCGCCGACCGCACGCCGTGGTTCTGCTCCGGCTGCCCGCACAACACCTCCACCCGCGTGCCCGACGGCTCGCGCGCTGTCGGCGGCATCGGCTGCCACTACATGGTGACCTGGATGCCCGGCCGCAACACGGCCACCTTCACGCAGATGGGCGGCGAGGGCGTGCCGTGGGTGGGCCAGGCACCGTTCACCGACGAGAAGCACATCTTCTCTAACCTGGGCGACGGCACCTACTTCCACAGCGGCAGCCTGGCCATCCGCCAGAGCATCGCTGCGGGTGTGAACATCACCTACAAGATCCTCTACAACGACGCGGTTGCGATGACCGGCGGCCAGCAGGTCGGCGAGCGGCCCGAGGGCCACACCGTCATCCAGATCATGAACAGCGTGATCTCGGAAGGCGTCAAGAAGCTGGTCATCGTCACCGACGAGCCTTTCAAGTACGAGGGCGTGGCCCTGGCCCCGGGCGTCACCGTGCATCACCGCGACGAGCTGGACGAGATCCAGCGCCAGTTCCGTGAGCTCGAAGGCACCACGGTCATCATCTACGACCAGACCTGCGCCACCGAGAAGCGTCGCCGCCGCAAGCGCGGCAAGCTGGTCGACCCGGCCAAGCGCGTCGTCATCAACGAGCTGGTCTGCGAAGGCTGCGGCGATTGTTCGGTGCAGTCCAACTGCCTGTCCATCGAGCCGGTGGAGACCGACTTCGGCCGCAAGCGCCAGATCAACCAGAACACCTGCAACAAGGACTACTCCTGCGTGAAGGGCTTCTGCCCGAGCTTCGTCACGGTGGAAGGCGGCGAGCTGAAGAAGCCCAAGAAGGAAGCGCGCAAGAGCCCCTTCGATGCGGCGTTGCCACCGCTGACCATGCCCATCGTGCCCAACCCCGACAAGGCCTGGGGCATCGTCGTGGGTGGCGTGGGCGGCACCGGCGTCATCACCATCGGCCAGCTGCTGGGCATGGCGGCCCACCTGGAAGGCAAGGGCGTCATCACGCAGGACGCCGCGGGCCTGGCGCAAAAGGGCGGCGCGACCTGGAGCCACATCCAGATCGCCAACAGCCCGGACGCGATCTTCTGTACCAAGGTCGGCACGGCCGAGGCAGACCTGGTCATCGCCTGCGACGCCATCGTCGCCGCCAACAAGGCGACGCTGGCCGTCATGCGCGAGGGCCGGACCTATGTGGCGTTGAACACGCATGGCTCGCCGACGGCGACGCTGGTCAATGACGCGAACTGGAGCTTCCCCGGCGCGGCTTGCGAGCAGGCCGTGGGCAACGCGGTGGGTCGCGACCACCTCGGCTCCTTCGACGCCGAGGAAGTGGCCGTCAAGCTGGTGGGCGATTCGCTCTACACCAACCCGCTGATGCTGGGCTATGCCTGGCAGCAGGGCCGCATCCCGCTGAGCTATGACGCGCTGATGCGCGCCATCGAGCTCAATGGCGTGCAGATCGACAACAACAAGATCGCCTTCGAATGGGGCCGTCGCTGTGCGCAGGACCTGAGGAGCGTGCAGGCGCTGTACGCGGCCCAGCAGGTCATCCAGATGGTCAAGCGCCAGGGTGTCGACGAGATCATCACCAAGCGCGTGGACTTCCTGACCGGCTACCAGAACGCCGCCTACGCGGCCGAGTACAAGGCCTTCGTCGACAAGGTGCGCGCGGCCGAAGCCAAGCTGGGCGGCACGACCAAGCTGACGGAAGCGGTCGCGCGCTATCTGTTCAAGCTGATGGCCTACAAGGACGAGTACGAGGTCGCCCGCCTGCACACCGACATGGGCTTTGCCGAGAAGGTGGCCGGCATGTTCGAGGGCAACTACAAGCTGGTGCATCACCT
>NZ_JBFULE010000163.1:0-8681 GCF_056400485.1 Roseateles sp. P5_B10 | reverse complement strand
CCCAGGATCTCCGCAGTCAGAGTGCGGCGCCTTAGACCGGACTTGGCCAACCCCCAATTGAGCTCTTCAAAGCACTATCACAAGGTGGAAATGGTGGAAGGACTCGAACCTTCAACCGCCCGGATCAAAACCGGGTGCTCTGCCAATTGAGCTACACCCCACCTGGGACATCCAAACCGTTGGACTGGTGCCCGCAGATGGGATCGAACCATCGGCCGCCGCCTTATCAAGACGGTGCTCTACCGCTGAGCTATGCGAGCAATCTGGTGGAAGCGGCGGGAGTTGAACTCGCGTGCCGACTCTTCGTCGGCCATCCGCTTTCGAGGCGGCACCGTTAGACCACTCCGGCACRCTTCCATGAGTTGTGGCGGGTGCAGCTGGATTTGAACCAGCGCGCCGGCTCGACGCCGACGACCGCTTAGCAGGCGGTTGCCTTAGACCTCTCGGCCATGCACCCTAGACTGGTTCCCGAGCTCGGATTCGAACCGAGAGAGGCCCTGCTTCTGAGGCAGGAAGGTGTACCAAATTTCCATTAGCCACCCGGGACTTGTTGACTGGCGGAGACGACGAGATTCGAACTCGTGAGTCGGCTCGACGCCGACCATCTGTTTTCCAAACAGTGACCTTGGACCACTCGGTCACGTCTCCTTGGCTGTTCTTGCCGGTTGACCAGGCGTTGCATCCCAGGACGCGATGCATGACGCGAAACTACCCTGTGCATTAGCAGGTCAGGGCGTCGATCTGGTGCCGGCGGTCGGGATCGAACCGACATTCCCGAATTCGGGAGACAGGGTTTGGGCCTGCTGCGTGAACCAGTTTCGCCACGCCGGCTCAAGTTGGATGAGAAAGTCGATGGGGGAGCGCGTCCGATTCGAACGGACGACCCGGGCGAGCCGGATTCCGGGGTTCAAGCCTGGCGCGTTCGACCGCTCCGCCAGCGCTCCATGGTCTCGGTCTGGTGCCTCAAGCAGGGCTCGAACCTGCGACGCCCGGCTCTTCAGGCCGGCGCTCTACCCACTGAGCTATCGAGGCAATGTGTGGCGCCCTCGAGGAGGATCGAACTCCCGACTTCCCGCTAGACAGGCGGGCACTCTGGCCGCTGAGTTACGAGGGCAAAAATGGTTGCCGCGCTTTGACGGCAGTCACCGGGTTGCGTCCGGCCGCTCCACCTCTTCACGGGCTTCGCGTCGCGTGCCGAGTCGGGCATCTCGGGTAGCGCCAGCTATCGTGCTGACTGCATCCAAGGCCACGGCCTGGGCTTCTCCGAATTTCGGGTCACCACAGTGGTGAGGTCGCCCGCGCAGCTTTTGCCTGCGCTGTCGATAGTGGTCTCCGTGGACGGGTTCGAACCGCCGACATCCTGCTCCCAAAGCAGGCGCGCTACCAACTGCGCTACACGGAGTAGTTTTGGTGGAACCAGTCGGGATCGAACCGACAACCTCCTGCTTGCAAGGCAGGCGCTCTCCCAGTTGAGCTATGGCCCCATGAAGGGTGATGGTGGGTGCTGACGGGATCGAACCGCCGGCCCGCTGCTTGTAAGGCAGCCGCTCTACCGCTGAGCTAAGCACCCATTTACGCGCATGGTTGTCGGTGACGAGTTCCGACGTCCGCACAATATTTGCGGCCGGTTTCTGGCATCCCGAAGCGCGATCTCGACGGGAGCCTCCTGTTGATGTGGTCGCGCAGGGCGGACTCGAACCGCCGATCTCGGGCTTATGAGGCCCGCGGGTTGCCAGCTTCCCTACCGCGCAATTGCACTGGAGCGGGCCAGGGGAATTGAACCCCTCTACTCAGCTTGGAAGGCTGGTGCCTAAGCCGATCGGCCAGGCCCGCATGAACGAAACAATGGTTGGCTGGCCATGAAGGAGTCGAACCCTCAACCTTCGGATTTGGAATCCGCTGCGCTGCCAGTTGCGCCAATGACCAACTGAAGAAAATGCACGTCGACCGACTTGCACTTTCTGCAGCTGACCGAAGTCAGTACAGAACTCGCCCTGAGACTACGGGAGAGTTCACCAGCACCTGCGTCGGATCATCTGAGCGCTTGCGGCGCTCTTTCCCGACTCGTCCACCAGGGCCCCTTGCGGGCACCCCAGTCTGCTGGCACGGCGGCCTTTTTTAGAAGGAGGCATTTCCTTCGTCGTGTCGCACAACTCGATCTTCTTCCTACTGCCGACCTTGCGGGGCCGTGAGGGTTGCTACACCCGACATGCGGAATCTCATCGAGAGCTGTTGGCCTTGCGAGCCGCGAGCTCCCTCAGTTCACCCGAAGGTGCTGAGGCTTACGCCGCTTTCATGCGACACCGGAAGCGTCTTTGCGTTTGACAGGTGTGGGAATTGAACCCACGACCTTCAGATTACAAGTCTGATGCTCTACCAACTGAGCTAACTGCTACCTGCTGCGGCGTGCGCTTCCAGTGGTTTCGATCCCTTTTGGAGGCCGAAATGCCACACGCCGCTGTGTCGTTCGTCCCGCGGACTACTTGACCGATCTTCCCGACTCGCGTCCACCTTGCGGTGGCCACGCTCCAGTCGATCTGTACGCCGCCCTTGCTTGCGAGGCTCGGACTGTGCGCACTACCCTTTCCGCTATTCGATGGAGAGCTGGTTTGTCTGGCCGGTCGGCACCACCCGTTACCTGTTCGAAGGCCTCGGTTCCCCGCATTGCTGCGGGCCGTTGAACCCTCGTCTTTTGCCAGACGCTCTCGTCCCGACTCTGCCCCGCCCAGCTGGTAGGCGAGGCGCCCCTTGCGAGGGCGCGGTGAGCTTGCATGCTTGACCGGACGGATAGCCCGAGGGCTGTCAATCTGGCGTCGGGGGAGGCAGGTCTCCCGACTTTGTGCCGTGTCACCACGGTCTATCTCACCGACCACATGCGGCCGGGAACCGAAGTTCTGAAAGCCTTCACGCGCTTTCAGAACTGCGCTTCTTCTGGGCTGATTTGCCCTGGTACCCCGTACGGGAGTCGAACCCGTCTGTGCTGGTTGAAAGCCAGCTGACCTCACCCGAAGTCGAACGGGGCAGGGTGAGCGTTGATGAACTTGGACTCGACGCTCGGATTCGAACCGAGGTGTGCTTGCGCAGACGGTTTTGCAGACCATCGCCTTCGACCGCTTGGCTACGTCGAGTCAGAACCTTTCCCGAGGCGCAACTGCGCCTACGGCATCCTGGTGGAGAGACCTGGATTCGAACCAGGACGGAACGAGCCGACCTCCGGGTTACAGCCGGGCGCCCTACCGAGTAGGCGTCCTCTCCAAAACTGGAGCCCCCTGTCCGATTCGAACGGACGATCGCCTGCTTACAAGGCAGGTGCCTTGGACCTCTGGGCTAAGGGGGCAAACATCATCTCGGCTGTGTCCACACGCGATCCACCGCGCTTCCGCAGAAGCGCATTGGTCGCTGCACACCGGCGGCTGCGGCCCTGGTGCACATGCTCATCCTTCGAGATCCTTGGATCCGAACGATGCTTGTGCGCGGGCACACCCGAGATGACCCCATGGGCGGCGAAGCCCAAGGGATGGAGCAGACGGTGGGGTTCGAACCCACGACCTCAAGGTTGGCAACTTTGCGCGCTACCTACTGCGCTACGCCTGCATGGTGCGATTGACGGACTTCCACCCAGTAGTGGGTCCGAATCGCGGCAATTTGTTAAAGAGCATGCCCCGTATCGGGGCTGGCGACTGGTGTCACCGGTGGCAGCTGCCAGGCTGCCGGTCTGAGCCGAAGCTCTTGTTGGTTTCGAGGGCCCAAAGCACTGAGGCCCGGTTCCTTGCGGATACCGGGCCTCAGTTGAGGGGCTCTTGTGAGCCTGAGTAGGTGCGCCTAAGCGCCCTGCTCTCCCGGTGGGGGCTGGTACTCGAATCCTGCGAGCCACGACATCGTTTGGGTGATGTGTGTCCCGGAGACCGAGTCCATGCCCCGATCAAGAATCTCGTGTGCGACGACGCAACCCAAGCCATTGGCTCGGGCCAGTTCGCGGGCGCACCGACCCTGGGCGGGTCGCTGGCTTGAACTGAATAGGTTGCGTTTCACGTTGAGTCCTGATGTCGAAAAGGTTGAAGTGGTCGATAGAGCTGCCTTGGCAGCTGCACTGATGTTGATCAATGCGGCGCTTCGGTTAGCGAATAACTGCATTGTGAAGAGTGTTCACTTGCGAAGTCAAGCGTTTTGCGAAAAATCTTCACAAGTAGAATGCGTGAAGACTTTTCGCAACACTTCGAGATCCCCGCACGACCCCGTGCTGGCAGCGCCACGAGACCCGGATGTCCAGCCCGCCCAACATCACTACGATCCGACGCATCAACGCTCAAAGCCTGTTTCAGCAGTACGCCGAGGAGCGCATCAGTGCGGGCGAGCCGCCGAAGGGGTTGGAAGCGGCCTGGGCTTCGCACATCGGCGTAAGCGGGGCCACTTGGTCGATGGCCAAGAGCGGCGCCCGTCCGATCGGTCACAAGCTGGCCAAACAAATCGAATCGCACTGCGGCGTCGAGCAGGGGTGGCTGGACATTGAGCGCGCGCCTCAAGGACTCAGCGGACCGGAACAGCAATTCTTGGCCTTGGCCCTAAAGGTCTATCGCGCGACGAACAGCGGTGGCCGCAAGGATCTGCGGCGCATGCTGACGGAATTTCGCAAAGACTAAGCCGCGAGATTCCGTCCAGGTCCGGGCGCTGCCTTTGCGGGCTAGAGCTCGTCACTCAGTTCTGAATACGCGCCCTGATCGGTCCAAGGCTACGTCATCCATGTGGATTCGATGACAAGGTTGGCCGACCGGCAGGCAGGGCATTGCTGTGGCTCCGGAAAGTCCTTCACAAGCACCCCGGACGCGGCGCAATGATTGCATTGCAACGACTTCATTTCCGACACGGACTGGTCGCTCACTATCCACTCTGGCCGCTGCTCGCCGTATCGCGGTGCTGCGTGGCACAGGAGGCGATCCTGCTGCAAGGGGCCAAAAGTTGGATTTCGCCGTTGTTCCACCGTCTCGCGCCGGAGGCGCACGCCAAGTGATTGCAGCTCGTCCTGCACCTTGGTAGCGCGCTCCTCCCAAGTGGACTCAAGCAGCGTAAATGGCGGACTGCGCACAATCTGCAGCGCAGTTGAAAGTGCCATGCCCTGCTTTTGGTCTTTTCGGAGCCACTGCACCACTCGCGACATCGCGGCCTCAGGCACCGAGTCGACCACTAGCCTTTGAACCGAATAGAACTCGGGACCTCGACTCGGCAGAGCAAGCTCTACGGCATGTTGGGTTCCGCAGGCCGAACATGCCAGGAGCGCTCGGCCGCCGTAGCCGGTTTCGATCCGGTGATAGTGGTAGCTCCCTGTCGATAGGCGGAGATCGCAGCCAGGGCACTTGTAGTCCGTGACCAAGGCCTACCTGCCCTGCTGGGGTGTTCGCCAGCGGTCAGTCTGCCACCAGCCCAGGAAGGGCGCAGACTCAGAACTGGCCGTCCAGCGATGTGGCTCCTCGGTGGCCATGCGCAGTCCGTCCAACGCAGGCTGGAAGCGCTTCGCAAAGGCTTCGGGCTGCTTGTCCAACAGCGCCTGCGCCTCAGCCAGGAACGCGGGCACATCGCCTGCCCGAAGCGACAGGAAGAACACCATCTGCCGCCAGGCGTAGGCCGCGTTCTTGACGCGATGCAACTCCACGCGCCAGTCGCCGCTGCGCAACTGCAGGTGGCGCTGCACCCAGCTGAGACAGTCGCGGGCCAGGTCCATGGCGCGGCCTTCCAGCCGTTCGCGCATGCCTGGCAACTGGAGCAGGGCAGCTAGGTTGTGGGTGGTGACGATGAGCTGCTGCTCGATGACACGGCCATTGCTTGCCGCCCGTGACACTCTCACGCCACCGGGCGATTTGCCGGCACGTTCGGTGCAGATCTTCGCGAGTGTTTCTGCCTCGGCCTGGGCCGCGCCAGCGATGCTCAGCCGAGTTGAGATATCCAGGTATTCCAACCGGTAGTAGCGCTCGTACAGCGACCCCTGCAGTTGCGCTGCTGCCACCTGCGCTGCCCGAGCGAACTTGGACGAGAAGGCGCCCATGAAGATATCCGCAGCCAGCTCCTCCGTGAATGGGAGGGCAACGCCGGCCTCGTCGGCCAGGGCGACAAACTCCTGCAGCAGCTTGTTGGGCAATTGGGTCTGCGGGAACCCGTTCAACGCCACGCCGGCAAATTCCTCAAGCGCCAAGCCAGCGCCGCGCGCGGCCTCAGCGCCCTGGTTGCAAAAGCGCCTCATCGCCGCCACCCAAGGAAGCTCCTCCAACTGCACCTGCTTCTGCAAGTTCAGTAGCAGCAACGAACGGCGACGTCGAAAGGCACGATAGGTGGCCGCGTACAGGGCGCGCAGATCGACATCCGCAAAACCTGCGGCGCGCAATTGGCTGGTTCGCTGCGGCAGCAGCGTCGCCAGCACCTCGCCCGACGTGACAACACCGCGGCGGATCAATCCCTCAGGCGTGTCGTTGACACAGCGCTGCAGGCGACGCTGTATGCCCGGCGGCACGCGTTTGCCTTCTTCAAGTAACCCGGCCTCGTGCAGCACAGGTTGAGCGTCATCCAGCCCTGTCGTCGCAGGATGTTCGGCCAGCTTGGCGGCCACATCGCTTGCGATCTCCTGGTGCGTCTTCGCCTTGGCATGCTGCTGGCGCTCACGGACGGCTCGCGCAGACTCCGAGCCCGGCACGCCATGGCTGACCACGTAGCGCGCCACGATCAAGCGCACGCGGCCGACATCGCTCGCAGCCACCGACTGGGGTTCCAGCGCCGCTTGCTGCAGAGTGCGCCTGAGCACACCGAATGGCGCTTTAGGGTCGGTGAACCGCTTGCTTGGCTGGCTCTGCTTCTGAGTGTCGTGGACCACGCTGAGCCAGCGGCGAGCACGCAGTGACCAATCTTCGGTGAAGCGCTTGAATGGCCAACCACCTGTCACGAGAAACTGCCCGTGCTCACCGCGCCGCCATTGGCCTTGATCGTCTCGTGCAGCAATGGGGAGGTCGCCCTCTACCGTCTCCAGCACCAGGGTCACGGCCGCGTCGTAATAGGGCAGCCAAGTGCCCACCGTGTCGCGCTGAGCCAGCACACTCTTGTTGCGCCGCATCGCGCGCAAGCGCTTCACTACTTGCCCTGCCGTTTCAAGGTGGACCAGGGCGTCGCTGACAGGCTCCCTTGCATCCAGCTTCGGATAGAACCTCAGCTCGTGAGCCAGCGGCGCCAAAGCTTGCACAAGCTGGCCGGCCTCGTCGGCATGTCCGCGCGACATCAACCACGCGACTGTCGGCAGTGCGGCTTCTTCGGGCACCTGCAGACTCAGCGCTCCCGACTCCAACGCCTGCAGTAGACGCGTCAGGCCTGCGTCCAACAAAAAGTAGCGGTTCAGCGCCAGCCGCGGGGCCTCGGCGCCGCGCAGGCCCAGCTCGTCCAGCAGCGCCTCCTCGAAGGGCTGCAAAGGTCCGGCCGCCAGTGCCCCGCCAGTCGCAAACCCGCCGTTGAGGACCTCGAGCGTCACCCATGTTGGGTAACCGGCGACGGGCTGGCGCGAGCCGGCGAGCAAGGTGCCGGACAGCAGCCCGCCAATCACATCGCGCCAGCGCCGCACGCGCTCCTGCGCCGGCTCGCCGCGCGCGGCGGCATCCAGCGCCCGCTGCAATTGGTGGGCGCTGTAGTCGAGCCCGATGGCAGTCGCCTCGGGCGGTTCGTTGCTCGATGTTGGTCGCGATGTCATGTCTGGGTCCGGGGGCTGGATTCGAACCAGCGCCCTCTCGGTCTAGAGCCAAGCGTTCTTGCCGCTGAACTACCCCGGAATTGCTGGCGGGGTTGTACAGCTCGGCAGAAGCGGCGCCAAGCGGGGGTTTCTATGGTTCGCTGTTGGCGATACCCCACCCAGCCACCGGGCTACCTCCAGCAACCGCTCGGGTGTGGCATGGCCAACAGTGAGCAACGCCGGGGAGTCATCGACTTCCTTGCCCTGGCTACACTTCGCGTCCGCTGTTTGGAGGTCGAGACTTCTCGGCTTCTAGCGGCGGACACCCTTAATGGCAGGCGATGGGACTCGAAATTTCATCAACCAAATTAAGGAGTTTTCATGAAGAAGATCATTTCGCTGTTTCAGCGGAACTACGAAGGCAGCCGCAAGGTCCGAGACGAAGTCACCCCTGGTGCCCAGTGGGTGCTCGATGGTGAAGGCAAGGCCACCCGCAAATGGGACGGTCTTGCCGTGATGGTCAAGGACGGCGTGGTGTTCAAGCGGTACGACGCCAAGGCTGGTCGCACGCCGCCCTCTGGGTTCATCCCGGCTCAACCGAGCCCGGACCCGGTGAGCGGTCACTGGCCGGGCTGGGTGGCAACCGACGGGCCGGACTCGCGCTACATCCGCGAGGCGGTGGAAGCAGCTGCCGTGCGGTACCCGCAAGGGATCCCGGACGGCACCTACGAGGTGTGTGGACCGCGCATTGGCACTCGCCACGGCGCGAACCCGGAAAACCTCGCCGAGCACGTGCTCATCCCGCACGGCGAGGATGTGCTCGAGGATGCTCCGCGGACTTTTGCTGACCTGATGGAGTACCTGAGGAACAGGCCGATTGAAGGCATCGTGTGGCATCACGAAGATGGCCGGATGGTGAAGATCAAGAAGGCCGACTTCCCGTTCTGATTCGGCGTTTTCTAGGAGGGGCTCTTGCCCCTCCTTT
>NZ_JBFULE010000162.1:0-8696 GCF_056400485.1 Roseateles sp. P5_B10 | reverse complement strand
ATCATCACCCGCAAGCCGCTGGACTTCGCCAAGGCGCTGACCTTCGAAGCAGGCCTGGGCGCGGTTTACGCCAGCCTGCCCAAGAAGACGGACCCGCAGCTCAGCGTGCTGGCCAACTTCAAGAACGAATCCAAGACTTTCGGCGTGCTCGTGCAAGCCTTCTCGGAAAAGCGCAGCCTGCGTCGCGATGGCGTGGAAACGCTGGGCTTCATCAACAAGCTGGACAGCACCAATGCGCCCGCCCTCGTCGCTGCGCACCCTGAGCTGAACGGTGTCTACACCCCCGACCTGATCGGCGCCGCCTATTTCACGCAGGAGCGCGAGCGCAAGGGCGGGCTGGTGCGCGCCCAGTTCAAGCCCACCCAGGACGTGGACCTCACGCTGACGGGCTTCTCGTCCAAGATGGACGCGGACAACTACAACCGCAATTACCTGATCGCGCCGCGCGCCGGCCTGATCAACAGCGCCACGATCTCGAACTACAAGATCGCGACCGACAGCAAGGGCGTGAAGACGCTGACGCAGGCCACCTTCGACTGGGCCAGTTCGTCGACCGCCGGCTACTACGACATGATCTCGCGCAAGGCTTCTGCCGAGAGCAACTTCCTGAGCCTGGATGGCAGCTTCAAGGTCAACAGCGCGCTGACGCTGACCGCCAATGCCGGCACGTCCAAGGGCAAAGGCCAGACCGTCAGCCAAGATGTGGTTGAGCCGCACATCGCCGCCACGCGGGCCAGCTATGCCTTGCAAGGCAACGACACCGCGCCCGCCTTCAGCTTCACCAACCCCACGGTGGGCTTTGACTGGATCTTCGGCGCCGAACACGTCATCGTCCACGACAAGGAAAGCTGGGCCCAGGTCGACGGCGAGTACTCGCTCGACTCCGGCGTGCTGAAGAGCCTGAAGTTCGGCGTGCGCAGTGCCCAGCACAAGCGCCACACCGATGCGACGCTGAACCAGGGTCCGGGCTGTGCTACCGGCACGCCGTACCGCGTCGGCCCCTGGGACTGGAGCAAGCCCAGCGCCTGCGCCGATGCGAACGGCAACGATGCGCCCCAGCTCTCGCCCTACACCCTGCCGGCCTTCAGCCAGTCCTTCCCGGGCAACTACGGCAGCGGCCTCGGCAGCGGCTTCCCGACCAACCTGACCTATATCTCGGCCGCGGCCCTGGCCGAGTACAACAGCCGCGTCACCAACCGCGATCCCATCGCGCGCCGCTCGCCCATGGACGGCGGCGAATACAGCGTGAAGGAAACCACCACCGCCGCCTACCTGCAGGGCAACCTGGAAGGCGACGGCTGGAGCGGCAACGTCGGTCTGCGCGCCGTGCGCACCAAGCAGTCCTCGGGTTCGTTCCGCCCCAGCTTCCCGGGCGAGAAGGCTGATGTGTCGTCGGCGTTCGGTGACTTCACGGCTACCTCCGCTGACCGCAGCTACACCGACCTGCTGCCCAGCGCCAGCGTGCGTGTGGACATCCGCCGCGATGTGGTGGGCCGCCTGGCCGTGAGCCGCACGGTGACCCGCGCCGACTACACGGCGTTGTCTGCCTTCACGTCGCTGAGCACGACGGGCATGTTCCTGGACAACAACGCCATCGGTGGCGGCACGGCCGGCAACCCCGACCTGAAGCCGATCCGCTCCACCAACTTCGACGCCAACATCGAGTGGTACTTCGCGCCGCGCGCCTTCGTGTCGATGGGTGCCTTCCACATGCAGATGGGCAGCTACATCACGAACGGCACGTTCACCAGCACCTACCCGGTGCTGCTGGGCAACACCAACCAGCAGGGTGGCGTGCAGCAACTGGTGAACCGTCAGTTCGTCATCACCGGCCTGACCAACAAGAAGGCTTCCGTCACCGGTCTGGAATTCGCGTTCGAGACGCCCATCGCCAACAACTTCGGCGTGACGGCGAACTACACCTTCGCGGATGGTCACGACCAGGACGGCCATGTGCTGCGCGGCGACGTGAAGAACTCGTTCACCCTGGGCGGCTTCTTCGAGAACGACCACTTCTCGGCTCGCTTGAACTACAGCTACACCGATGACATCTTCATCGGTACCGACCGTGGCACGGACTACTTCCAGAAGGGCAACGGCGTGCTGTCGGCGTCTGTGGGCTACAAGATCAACGACAACTTCGCCGTCAGCCTGGATGCACAGAACCTGAACGACCCGAAGCTGAAGTACTACGCCTCGGAAGTGCAGCCGCGCGCCATCTACAAGAACGGCCGCCAGTTCTACCTGACCGCACGTGTGAAGTTTTGACCCCTCGCCTGGTCACGCGCCGCTGAACGCGAACGTGCCCAGTCGGTCCCCCGCGGGGACGGCGATGCTTGGCGGATCGACCGCCAAGCGCATCGCCAGGCGGGCCGGCTTGGGAGCGGCCCGGCGCTGCGGCCCGCAGCAACCCCGAGGGGAGCGCTCAACACGCTCCCCTTTTCCATTCCGATGCCCTCATGAGCGACACCGCCACCCTCATCGACCAGTACATCGCCGCCCGCCCCCTGGGCGGCAGCACCGATGCGCCGCCGCCGGTCAAGCACATCTGCGTCGTCGGCGGCGGATCGGCGGGCTGGATGACGGCGCTGATGCTGGCCACCACGGCCTATGGGCCGCGCCTCAAGGTCACCGTGCTGGAGAGCCCCCAAGTCGGCATCATCGGCGTGGGCGAGGGCTCGACGCCCTGGCTGCGCCGCTTCTTCGAGATCCTGGGCATCGAAGAGTCGGAGTGGATGCCCGCCTGCAACGCCACCTACAAGAGCGGCATCACCTTCGATGGCTGGTCGACCAAGCCCGGCTTCGAGCGCTACTTCCACCCCTTCGTGTCGATGCTGGACAACATGACCATGCATCCCTTCGTCGACAACGTGCACGCGCGGCTCGACGGTGCCGACGTGTACGCCCACCCGGACCGCTTCTTCACGTCCGCGGCGCTGGCGCGCCAGGCCCGCGGCCCGCGCGCGCTGCCCAATTTCCCCTTCGACGTCTGGTACGGCTATCACTTCGACGCAACCCTGCTCGGCCAATTCCTCGGCCGCAAGGCGGTGGAGCGCGGCGTGACCCACCTGCGGCGCCACGTCACCCAGGTGCTGCTCAACGAGCGCGGCGACATCGACCGGCTCCAGCTCGATGACGGCGAGGCCCTGGCCGCCGACTTCTTCGTGGACTGCAGCGGCTTTGCATCGCTGATGATTGGCAAGGCCCTGCAGACGCCCTTCATCGGCTTCGGGGAGAACCTCTTCAACGACGCGGCCGTGGCGATGCCGACGCCGCTTGAAGGCCCCATCGAGTCGCAGACCGTGTCCACCGCGCTGCGCCACGGCTGGGCGTGGAAGATCCCGCTCACCCAGCGCCAGGGCAATGGCTATGTCTACAGCAGCGCCCACTGCTCGGCAGACGAAGCCGAGACCGAGCTGCGCCAGCACCTGGGCCTGCTGGATGCCGACATCCCCGCCCGCCACCTCAAGATGCGCGTGGGCCGCATGGCCAAGGTCTGGAATCGCAACTGCGTGGCCATCGGCCTGTCGCAGGGCTTCATCGAGCCGCTGGAGGCCACGGCCCTGTTGTTCGTGCAGGTCACGGCGTCCATGCTGGTGGAGGTGCTGGAGAAAGGCGACCTCGGCACGGCCTCGCAGGACGCGTTCAACGCCGCCATGCACAAGCGCTTCGAGAACACCCGCGACTACATCGTGGCGCACTACAAGACCAACTCGCGCACCGACACCGACTACTGGCGCGAGAACGCCGAGAACATGCACCTGTCGGACTCGCTGCAAGGCGTTCTGATGACGTGGATGTCGCGCAAGCCCCTGGTCGCCACCCTCAAGACGGGCCGCTTCGGCGGCGGCTACCCGGCCGTGTCCTGGTATGCGCTGCTGGCCGGCATGGGCATCTTTCCGGATGCGCAGGACCTGCAGCCGCCAACCGAGCACCAAGCGCGCCACCGGTTGGAGGCGGTGGACGACTTCATCCAGCGCAGCGTGACCAACTTCCCCGACCACCGCGAGCTGCTGGCCAACATCCCGCCGGGTGTCGGCGACAAGGCCCTGCAGATCTACACCTGGTAGCAAGGGAGGCGCTGAACAGACCCTCGCGCACGGCGCATCCCTGCTTTGGGCGGCCTGCGGCGTTGCAAATGCTCGCCATAGTCAAGCTATGGCTGCGCTTTGCGCCTTGCAGCCCATCCCAAACCAGGGCGCGCCGCATCGCGGAGGCCTATTCAGCGCCTCCCCGCAACCGGTCGAGGATGTCCTTGCGCACGACGGCATCGGCCGCCGCGTCAATGTCGCCGAACAGGTGGCGCTGGCCGGCGGGGATATGCGCCAGCCCCTCGCCGCGCGCGCCGAACACATAGTGCGCGAACAAGGCGCGCCAGCCTTCACGTTCACCGTCGGGCAGATGCCGCAGCGCCAGCATGGCCAGCCGCATCGCCGCCAGGTGCAGGTCATCCGGGCGCTGCGGCGCGGCCAGCGGCCGCCACCAATAGTTCATCAGGATGTTCAGGTGCGGCGCCAGCGACTCGACCTGATGGAACCACAGCGGCGGCATATAGATCGCGTCACCTGGCTCCAACTCGGCCACCACAGCGCTCTCCAGCGCCTCGGCCAGCAGAGGGAACTGCGCCGGATCGGCGCGGTGCAGATCAGGCACGACTGACATCGGCGCCGGCGTGGGCGCGTAGTCCGGCGGGCCCAGGTAGAGCAGCGGTGCGCATTGCGGCGGCAGCAGCGTGAAGCGGCGCCGCCCGGCCGCCACGCAGGCGATGTTGTGGGAATCGTCGAAGTGCGCGGGCACCGTCGCACGGTTGCCGATCCAGATGCGCGGTGGCACGGCGGCATCCAGCAGCGGCAAAACATTGGCCAGCTCCAGGCCCGGCAAGGCCTCCGACACCAATGCGCTTTGCGCCGCAAGGCTGGGTGGGTCGGGGAAGTGGCTGTAGCGCCAGAGCTGCTCGAACAAGGCGGCGTAGGGCCGCTTGTCGCGCATGAAGTTGAAACCGTCCAGGTCGGGCTTGTAGCTGAAGGCCCGCGTCGGCTCGGGCTTGGCAAGCACGGCATCAACAGGCTTGCCGCCGTCGAAGCCCATCAGGTATTGCAGGCAGGGATCCAGGCCCGCGCGCCCTTGCGCGACCAACGGCCAGTGCCTCACCGCGCCGCGCATCACGACCGGCTCGTAGGCGGGCACCACCTCGCGCTCGAAGCGCTCGCGCGTGATGCCATCAACTTCCTTCATTGGCCGCATGGCATCCGTCCTCAGCGTCGCCGCGTCAGCGCGCCATGCCAAGCCTGGGGGATGTGCCCCGCCGGCTCCTGCTCGCGCTGCACCACATAGTGCTCGAACAGGGCCGCCCAGGCGTCGCGCTGCGCCGCGGGCAGCGCGTTCAGCACCTGGATGGCCTGCAGCAGCGCGTGCGCTGGCGCAGGCAAGTCCTTGGCACCGGCCACGGGCCACCAGTAGTTGATCAACAGGTTGACCTTCTCCAACGCCTCGACCTGGTGATACCAGAGCGGCGGGATGTAGAGCGCATCGCCCGGCTCCAGCTCGGCAACCTGTGCAGACGCCAGCGCCTTGCGATAGCGTGGGTAGCGCTCGAAATCCGGCGACTTTGGATGCACGACCGAGATGGGCGCCCCCGACGGCGTGTGCTCGAGCGGCCCGATATAGAGATTGCCCACCTGCTGCGGCGCGAACAGCGTGAAGCGCCGGCGCCCGGCCACCACGCAGGCCAGGTTGTAGGGGTGGTCGTGATGCGCCGGCACCGTCAGCACATTGCCCAGCCAGAAGTTGGGGATCACGCCGGGCAAGGCGCGCAGCAGGTTCTCATCCAGGAAGCCCGGGATGACGTCGCTGACCTTGGCGCACTGCGCGGCAATGGACGGCGCGCCGTCTACGGCCAAGTAGGCCTGCAGGGCCGCCATGAACTCGGGCAGCGTCATGCGCGCCTTGACGAAGGCGAAATCGGTCAGGCCGTCGTTGTAGCCCATGACGCCACGCGCCGCGGCGCGCGTCTTGGTGGCCATGACCTCCACGCCCCGGTCGAAGCGGCTCAGGTAATCGCAGATGCTGAAAGCCGTCTCGCGCCCGGCCTGCACGGCGGGCCAGCCTGCCAGCAGGCCCTTCAGCAGCACGGGTTCGGCCCGCTGCTCCAGGCGCTCCTTGAGCTGCGGCTCGTCGGCCGCCGACCAACTTTCAACCGGGTTCATGTCTGCCACATCGGGTCTTGGAGCAACAGCTCCTGGGCCGCCATTGTCCCGGCTTGCCGCACGCGGGGCGCCTCCGGCAAACCCTGTACCAGATCAAGGCCACTTGCCGTGAAACCGCCTAGCTGCCAGCCCGTCGTCGCCACCGCACAACAGGATCGTCGGCCGAGTTCCGGCACCAGTCAGATACCAATTGACCATGCGAGGTGAGCCTCCTACAGAGCAATCTGACCCCGCTTCATAGGCACGACCAAGCCACCCGGGAAACTACCCAGACTCGATTGGTAGCAAAGTGGCGTTATCAAAATCTATAGTGGCATTGCACTGGTTGTACGCAAATCAGAACCAGACAAGGGCGGCAACCGGACTCAAGGTGGTACGCATAGGCCAACGGCGGCCACCCCACCCGAATCATTGGCCACAACAAGGATTAGTTCATGAAGGTCAAACCGACCCCCATCGCGGCCGCTGCGGCCTTGACATTGCTGAGCATGGCTGCCCAGGCACAAGAGGCGGTGGCGCCCGCACCGGCGAACACGCCGGCCCAGCTCGAGCAGGTGGTCGTTACAGGCATCCGGGCCTCGCTGCAATCCGCCGCCACGATCAAGAAGAACGCCAGCGCCGTCGTCGATGCCGTCTCGGCCGAAGACGTGGGCAAGCTGCCCGACTCCGACGTCGGCCAGGCCCTGGGCCGCATCCCCGGCGTGTCCGTCGGCCGCGCCTTCGGCCAGGGCGCCTCGGTGTCCATCCGCGGCTCCGACCCGCAGATGACCTACACGACGCTGAACGGCCAGACCGTCGCGTCCACCGGCTGGTACGACCAGCTCGACATCGACCGCTCCTTCAACTACTCCCTGCTGCCCTCCGAGCTGATCGGCGGCATGGAGGTCTACAAGTCCTCCCAGGCCGACCTGACCGAAGGCGGCATTGGCGGCACCGTCATCGTCAAGACCCGCAAGCCCCTGGACATGGCCGCCAACAGCGGCTTCGTCAGCGTCAAGTACGGCAAGGGCACCATCAGCGACGCCGAGAAGGAAGTCTCGGGCCTGTACAGCTGGAAGAACGAAGCCAAGAGCTTCGGCGTGCTGGCCGCCGCGGCCCATGCCGACGGCTCCTATATCCGCCGTGGCGTGGAGGCCGACAACCGCTGGTCGGGCGACGTGGCGCCCACCGCCTTCATCCAGGACCGCAAGCGCGACGCCATCAACCTGACGCTGCAAGCCCGCCCGGCGCAAGGCCTGGACCTCGGCTTGAACCTGCTCAAGCTCAAGCTCGTGGGCGACAGCTCCAACAGCAGCGACTACATCTTCCAGGACCCGAACTGCGACAAGCGCAACACGGACGTGAAGTCGGCCTKGAACCCCACCGGCATGTGCGTGCATAGCACGACCACCGCCGCCAAACCGCTGCCCGACCAGTTCTTCCAGGTCTGGGCGCGCGCCGCCCAGATGACGTCCGACAGCATCACCTTCGACGGCCACTACAAACTCGACGGCGCCAAGTTCGACCTCGTCGCCGGCACGACCAAGGCCAAGGGCGGCACGTCACTCACGGCCAACTTCCAGGCCGGCAACTGGGATGCGGGTTTCGCGCGCCCGAACTGGCAAGGCACCATCGACGCAACAGGCCACCAGATCGTCATCAGCCCGACGTCCAGCCAGTCCTTCACAGCGGCTCAGCTGCCCTCGCAGCTGGGCCCGCAGACCTGGGCCACGTCGCAGGGACCGAACAAGGACCAGGAGAAGTACGCCCAGTTCGACGCCACGTTCGACCTGAACTGGGGCGCCATCAACACCTTCAAGACCGGCGTGCGCTTTGCTGACCACACCTTCGAGAAGCGCGCCTACCGCCCGGTCTGGGCCGCCACCATCGCCACCAGCCCCACGGCGAGCCTGTTCGACGGCACGGTCGACGTGGCCAGCTGGAGCATCCCGCGCCCCAACATCGGCGCCATGGTGGCCGGCACGTTGAAGAACATCAACGGCTGGAACGAAGACCGCTCCGCCTACAGCGAGCTCAACGAGAAGAACCAGGCCCTGTACGGCATGTTCGACTTCGAGGCCGGCAACCTGCGCGGCAACTTCGGCCTGCGCTACATCTCGACSGACGTGAAGAGCACSGGCTACAAGTTCGACGGCACGCCGCTGGCCGCGGGCGACTACGAGGGCAACGAGAACTGGGGCCGCGGCTTCGACGTCAAGAAGTCCAAGTACAACGACGTGCTGCCCAGCGTCAACCTCGCCTTTGACCTGCGCAAGGACCTGGTGCTGCGCGCCGCCGCGTCGCAGGCCATCACGCGGCCGAACTTCGCCAACATGTTCGGCATCCAGGTGTCCGGCTACAACGACGACCGCGTCGGCAACGAGACTTGGACGGTCGGCAGCGTCGAGCTCAAGCCCATGAAGTCCAGCCAGATCGACCTGAGCCTGGAGTACTACTACGGCAAGGGCAATGTGCTGTCGGCGACCTTCTTCAACAAGGACATCTCGAACT
>NZ_JBFULE010000161.1:0-8696 GCF_056400485.1 Roseateles sp. P5_B10 | reverse complement strand
AGGCAGCGTCGCGCAGGTCGTGCGTCGCCATCGCCAGCACGAGCAGCGCGAGCAGCAGGGCCGTCAACGCCAGCCACAGCGGCGTGCGCAGCAGCCGCGAGGCGGCTGACGGCGGGGCCACTTCGCGCTTGGGCGCCTGGCGGCGGGTGGGTTTGGCGGGAGCGGCGGGCTCGCCGGCGGCATCGTCACCGCCCAGCAGGGAACCGAGGGGAAAACTCATCCCCGCATTGTCGCCGTCAATCGTGGGTCAGCCGTTCCTTGATGACCACCGAACCGTTCTCAAGCGTTTCAATGACGCCGCGCTCTTCCAGGTCCTTCATGACCCGGCTGACCATCTCGCGCGAGGCACCCACGACCTTGGCCATGTCCTGGCGCGAAACCTTGCCGCGGATGAGCTTGATGCCCTTCTCGTCCTCGGACATGTCCAGCAGCGTGCGCGCCACGCGGCCATAGACGTCAAGCAGCGCCAGGGACTCGATCTGCCGGTCGGCATTGCGCAAGCGCGCCACCAGCCCGCGCAGGATGCCGTAGGAGAGGCTGCTGCTCTCGGGCAGGCAGCGCGCGAACTCCAGGCGGCCGAGCACCAGCATGTCGGTCTGCACCTCGGCGCGCACCGTGGCCGAATGGGGCTCGTTGTCGATGAGGCTCATCTCGCCCACGTAGTCGCCCGACTGCAGCACGGCAAGAATGACCTCGCGGCCGCGGTGGTCGGCCGTCAGCACGCGGGCACGGCCGTTGAGCAGGATGAAGAGGGCGTTGGACTTGGTGCCCTGCTCGACGATCAGTTCGCCGCGCTTGAAGCGGCGCTTGACGACGCTGTCGGCGATGGATTGGGCCTGATCGGTGGTCAGCATCGAGAACAGCGGAACACGGCGGATCAGGTCGAGGTTGGAAATCATCGCCATATGCAGTCTCCAGGTTTGGGCCCCAGGCAAGCGGCAAGAAATGCGCCTGCCTAAAATGGCGTGCATTGTGCACACGCGGCAGGCTTCTCCGCATCGGGTAAGGCCGGGGTTTTCACCCCTAAGACTACCTTGCGAGCCGTTAACCCGCCCTCACCTTCCCTGCCATGACCGCTACGACCCAACACCACGGCCTGCTTATCCTCGGTTCCGGCCCCGCCGGCTACACCGCCGCCATCTACGCTGCACGCGCTAATCTCAAGCCTACGCTGATCACGGGCATGGCCCAAGGGGGTCAACTCATGACCACGACGGAGGTCGACAACTGGCCGGCCGACGTGATGGGCGTGCAGGGCCCCGAGCTGATGCAGCGCTTCCAGCAGCATGCCGAGCGCTTCCAGACCCAGATCGTCTTTGACCACATCAATGCGGTCGACTTCTCCAAGCGCCCCTTCACGCTGACTGGCGACAGCGGCACCTACACCTGCGACGCGCTGATCATCGCGACCGGCGCCTCTGCAAAATACCTCGGCTTGGACTCCGAACAGGCCTTCATGGGCCGCGGGGTCAGTGGTTGCGCGACCTGCGACGGCTTTTTCTACCGCGGCCAGGAAGTCTGCGTCGTYGGCGGCGGCAACACGGCCGTCGAAGAGGCGCTGTATCTGTCGAACATCGCCAGCACGGTGCACCTGATCCATCGCCGCGACAAGTTCCGCGCCGAACCCATCCTCATCGACAAGCTCAAGGAGAAGGCCGACGCCGGCAAGATCGTGCTGCATTTCTTCCAGCAGCTCGACGAGGTGCTGGGCGATGCCTCGGGCGTGACCGGTGTGCGCATCCGCAGCACGCTGGACGACAGCAAATCGGAAATCAAGCTGCACGGCTGCTTCATCGCCATCGGCCACCAGCCCAACACCGACATCTTCAAGGGCCAGCTGGAGATGAAAGACGGCTACATCATCACCAAGAGCGGCCTGAACGGCTTTGCGACGATGACCAGCGTGCCGGGCGTCTTCGCGGCCGGTGACGTGCAGGATCACATCTACCGCCAGGCCATCACCAGCGCCGGCACGGGTTGCATGGCCGCGCTGGACGCCCAGCGCTTCCTGGACCAGGAAAACGGTTGACCCCTCGTCCGGTCTCGCCCCACTGAACGCGGGCGGGTCCAGCCGGTCTTGCAGACCGCGCAGCCGACGGAGCGGCTGCTCTTCGGCAGGCACGACAAGTCCGCAGGACTTGCCATGTCCGGCCTCAGCCCCCGAGGGGACTGCGATGCTCTCGGCATCGAGCCGCGAGCACATCGCCCGACGGGCCGGCTCGGGAGCGGCCCAGCGCTCGGCCCGGAAGGCGTAGCACGGCCTTCCTGGCCCGCGGGTTTTCCGCTACACTCGCGGGCTTGCCTGCTGGATGGACCGCATCCAAAGCGTTGATTCGAAAGAATTTCGCCTGAGGATTAGCAGGCATATGCGGTCAAAGGGCCGCTCGAAAAGTTCGGGCGGCTGGTCAAAGAAGTCAAACCGGAGAAGCGTCATGGCACGCGTCTGTCAAGTCACGGGCAAGAAGCCCATGGTCGGGAACAACGTTTCCCACGCCAACAACAAAACCAAGCGTCGGTTCCTGCCGAACCTGCAATACCGCCGTTTCTGGGTGGAATCGGAAAATCGCTGGATTCGCCTGCGCATCACGAATGCCGCTCTGCGTTTGATCGACAAGGTCGGCATTGACCAAGTCGTCGCCGATCTGCGCGCCAAGGGCGCGCTCTGATCGTCGCTCACTGACCTACTGAAGGAATACGACCATGGCATCCAAAGGCGGCCGCGAAAAGATCAAGCTGGAGTCCACTGCGGGCACCGGCCACTTTTACACGACGAACAAGAACAAGAAGACCACGCCCGAAAAGCTCGAATTCATGAAATTCGACCCCAAGGCGCGCAAGCACGTCCTGTACAAGGAAATCAAGCTGAAGTGATGAATGGCGGCGCGAGCCGCCAACGCACGCAAGCAAGCAAAACAAAACCCGCCAAGCGGCAACGCTGGCGGGTTTTTTGCGTCCTCTGACCGGGCAGCTTCAGCGCGCCGCGGTCACTGTGGCGCCAAACTCCTGCTTGAACCAGCGATCAAGCATGCGCTTCTCATAGCGCAGCGGGTCCCCACTTGAATAGCCATTGAAGCCGTCCTGGTAGTTCATGTCACGCAGCTTGACCTCGCCCTGCCGGACGACCTTTTCGCCCTCTCGTACTTCGTAGTTGAAGGCGATGGATGGCAGTGTGACGGTGCGCATGACGCGCAGCCATTGCATGCGGCGGCCGAACGGCTCGACCTCGCCGGCCAGATCCACGTCGGTCACGTTGATCCGCACATCCCGGCCCGGAAGGCGCTTGCCGACCTGCTCGACAAGATAGGCTTCGATGTCCTTCAGCACCTCGGGCTGGCGGAAGCCGTTGTTGTCCTTGATGTCCGAGAACTTCTCGGAGCCGATGAAATTCACCTGCACATCGGCGCGCGCGGTGGCGGACAGGGCGAACAGGGCAACGGCAATCCAGCGGTATTTCATGGCAAGCCTCCTAAGCAAATCAGTGACTGCATACGGCAAGTCTAGGCCAGCCCAAGAAAAAGGGCGCCCGACGGGGCGCCCTTTACTTCAGGAAACCAAAGCTCAGGCGTGAGCAGCGCGCAGGCGCATCGAGAAAGCCTGCAGTTCCGCAATACCACTCTCCTCGGCGCGGCGGCACCAGGCCTGCAAGTCGGCGACCAGTTGCTCGGCCGACACATTCGTGCGCGTCCACATCTGGCGCAGTTCCTCGCGCATGGTCACCAGCTTGTCGATGACCGGGCTGGCAGCGCGGGCATTCGCGAGGTCGCCGTGCACGGCGACCGGGATGCGCTCCTGGTCGCGGTGCAGCCAGCGTTGGGCCTGCTTGAACTCCTCAAACCGCGCGCTGTGCTTGCCGCCCTCGGCCTTGATCTTGGCCAATTCGGCGGCGCAGGCCGCTTTCATGTCACGGGCATAGCTGGCCATGACTTCGTAGCGATTGGCGATCAGTGCCTCGAGCGTGCGCGCGTCGGCCGGCTTGATTTCACCCAGGCTCAACTTGGGTGCCGTCTTGCGGACCTTGGCCATGCCCAGCATTTCCAGGCCACGGATATACATCCAGCCAATGTCGAACTCGTAGGGCTTGACCGAGAACTTGGCGGACGTCGGGTAGGTGTGGTGATTGTTGTGCAGTTCTTCGCCGCCAACGATCAGCGTCCAAGGCGTCAGATTGGTCGACGCGTCGGGTGCTTCGAAATTGCGATAACCCCAGTAGTGGCCGATGCCATTGATGACGCCGGCAGCCCATATTGGAATCCAGATCATCTGGATGGCCCAAATGGTGGCGCCAATGGCACCGAACAGCGCCATGTTGACGATCAGCAGCAGCGCGACGCCCTGCYAGCTGTACTTGGTGTACAGGTTGCGCTCGATCCAGTCCTCGGGCGTGCCGCGGCTGTACTTGGCAATCGTCTCGGCATTCTTGGCCTCGGTGCGGTACAGCTCAGCGCCTTCGGCCAGCACCTTCTTCAGGCCGCGGGTCTGCGGGCTGTGGGGGTCTTCCTCGGTTTCGCACTTGGCGTGGTGCTTGCGGTGGATGGCAACCCATTCGCGGGTGACCATGCCCGTCGTCAGCCAGAGCCAGAAGCGGAAGAAATGCGAGGGGATGGGACCGAGATCCAGCGAGCGGTGAGCCTGGGCACGATGCAGGAAGATCGTGACCGAAGCGATCGTGATGTGGGTCACAACCAGCGTAAAGATCACTAATTGCCAAGCGCTGAAACCCAACAGGCCATCGGCCAGCCAGTTCATCAGCGCGTTCAGGATGTCGTTCATGCGTCCAAGACCTCGGCCACAGCGGCCATGCAAAGGAATGTCAATTGTAGAGGAGAGCCCCCAAATTCAAGGGGTTTGCTGCACCGTATTCAGGCGGTGACGTGCGAATCGACGCGTTCTTTGACCTGCGTCAGGCCGACCTTTCCCATGCGACAGCAAAAAACCCGTCTGTGGCGTGTCGGTGAGGCCACAACCGGAGTGCGCCGTTTTCCACGACTTCATCGGAGCGTTCAACCTGGGCCTTGGCAAGCGCCTCTCCCGCGGCGAGCGGCTTGAAGTCGGGATGGGCGGCGGCAAACTCGGCCGCGATGACCTCGTTCTCGGCATCCAGCAGGCTGCAGGTCGCATAAACCAGCCGGCCTCCCGGCTTCACCAGGCGGGCGGAGCTGGCCAGGATGGCGCGCTGCTTGGCCTGCAGTTCAGCCACCCCCTGGGGCGACTGGCGCCATTTCAGGTCGGGGTTGCGGCGCAGCGTGCCCAGGCCGGAACAGGGCGCGTCGACCAGCACGCGGTCGATCTTGCCGGCCAGGCGCTTGATGCGGTCGTCGCGCTCATGGGCAATCTGGGCCGGATAGACGTTGGACAGGCCGCTGCGCGCCAGGCGCGGCTTCATCGCCGTCAACCGGTGGCCGGAGGTGTCGAAGGCATAGAGCCGACCTGTGTTGCGCATGGCTGCGCCCAGGGCCAGGGTCTTGCCGCCGGCGCCGGCGCAGAAGTCCACCACCATCTCGCCACGCTTGGGCGCCAGCAGCAGGGCCAGCAACTGGCTGCCTTCGTCCTGTACCTCGATGCCACCGCTGGTGAACAGCTCCAGCTTTTGCAGCGCCGGCTTGCCATCGATGCGCAGGCCCAGCGGTGAATACGGCGTGGGCACGGCGTCAATGCCGGCGGCCTTGAGTTGCTCCTGGGCCTCCTCGCGCTTGAACTTGAGAGCGTTGACCCGCAGGTCCAGCGGCGCAGCCTCGTTCAGTGAGGTGGCGAGCTTCCAGAACTCTTCCTCGCCCAGCCGGGCCAGCAGCGGCTCGGCCAGCCATTCGGGCATGTTGTGGCGCATCTTGGACGCCAGGCTCATCGGGTCGATGGCCTGGACCTGCTCCAGCCAATGCTGCTCCTGCGGGCTGAGGGCCCCACGCAGGAAAGCGGCATTGCCGCGCCAGGCCAACATGGCCAGGCGGCGGTGCATGGAGCCGCTGCCGCTCTGGGCCAGGTTCTGGAACTTGATTCGCTCGCGCAACAGCGCGTAGACCGTCTCGGCGAGGCAGGCGCGCTCGCGCTGGCCGAGATTCTTGTGTTGTCGGAAGAAGGCGGAGACGGTGGAGTCGGCCGGGGCTTCGAGCTGGTTCACGACGGCAATCAGCTCGGCGCTCAGCTCCAGGAGGGCATTAGGATGCATCGCCCCATTATCCCAAGCGCCCTGCTCCTTGCCGCATGAATCTCTGGACCCAGCTGCGCCTGCGCCCCCGGCTGCTGTTGTCCATCCTGATCGGCAGCACGCTGGCTGCGTTGTGGCCAGGCGCTGTGCCGCTGACCACGCGCCTGCTGCTGGGGTGGGACTTCACGCTGTGGATCTATCTGCCGCTGGCGCTTTGGATGATGCTGGGCCGCGCGGGCTCGGTGAATGTGCAGCAGCGCGCCAGCCAGCTGACCGAAGGCCTGCCCGTCATGCTGCTGCTGGCCGTTGGCGGGGCGCTGGCCAGCTTTGGCGCCATTGCGCTGGAACTGGGTTCGGCCAAGCAAGCCCATACCGCCAACGGTTTGACGCTCGCCTTCGCCATTGCCACGGTCTGCAGCTCCTGGCTGCTGCTGCCGGTGGAATTCGGCATCGCCTACGCGAGCCTGTACCACGGCGGGGGCAAGGCCGCGCACGGGTTGGAGTTCCCGGGCGACGACGAAGGACCGCCCGACTACGGCGACTTCCTGTACTTCTCGATCACCGTGGCGGCCACGTCGCAGACCTCGGACGTCAGCGTCAGCTCGCGCGCCATGCGCCGCCTCGTGCTGGTTCAAGGCCTGCTGGCCTTCGTCTTCAACACCGGCGTGCTGGCGTTGACCGTCAATATCCTCGCCGGGCTGATCAGCTGAGCAGCAACTGCTGAGCCGCACCGTCGCGGTGAGTGACGCGCTCGCCGTCCCACACCAACGCACCTTCGACAAACCAGCGCACCGACTGCGGATAGATGCGGTGCTCGGCCGTCAGCACGCGGGCCGACAGCGTCTTCGCGTCGTCGCCAGGCAGCACCGGCACGACGGCCTGCATGACGATGGCGCCATGGTCCAGCTCGGCGGTAACGAAATGCACCGTCACGCCGGCGACCTTGCAGCCCATCTCCAGCGCCCGCTCATGCGTGTGCAGCCCGGTGAAGGCCGGCAGCAGCGACGGGTGGATGTTGAGCATGCGGCGGGCGTAGCGCGCCGTGAAGCCGGGCGTCAGGATACGCATGAAGCCGGCGAGGACGACGAGGTCAGGTGCGAAGCTGTCGATGACGCGGGCCAGCTCGGCATCGAAGTCCTCACGGCTGGCATAGGTCTTGTGATCGACGACGGCGGTAGCAACGCCATGCTCAACCGCGAACTGCAGGCCGCCCGCATCGGGCCGGTTGCTGATGACGGCGGCCACCTCGGCGGGCCAGCCCTCGGCTTGGCAGGCCTTCACGATGGCCTCCATGTTGGAGCCCCGCCCCGAAATCAGAATCACCAACCTCTTCATGGGGCGGCAGTTTAGGGGGCGGCTGACCGATCGCCCCTTGAACGACAATCCGCGCCCCATGTCGAAYCCCACCCTGAACCTCAAGCCAAGCCGCCCTCGCGTGCTTTCCGGCATGCGTCCGACCGGCGCCCTGCACCTCGGCCACTACCACGGCGCTATCAAGAACTGGGTGCGGCTGCAGGACACGCATGACTGCTTCTTCTTCGTCGCCGACTGGCATGCGCTCACCACCCAGCGCCCGAGTGGCGAGACGCTGACCCGCCACGTCTACGAGATGGTCACCGACTGGCTGGCCGCCGGACTGGACCCCGAGCGCTGTACCTTGTTCCTGCAAAGCCGCATGCCCGAGCACGCCGAGCTATTCACGCTGCTGGCCATGTGTACGCCGTCCTCGTGGCTGGCGCGCATGCCCAGCTACAAGGATCAGGTCGCCGCCGACCCCGAACTGGCGACGTACGGCTTTCTGGGCTACCCGCTGCTGCAGGCGGCCGACATCCTGCTCTACAAGCCTGCCGGTGTGCCGGTGGGCGAAGACCAGACCGCCCACGTCGAAGTGACCCGCGAAGTGGCACGACGCTTCAACCGGCTCTATGCCGAGGCCGCGCCCATCTTTGTCGAGCCCCAGGCCCTGCTGACCGAGACCGCCCGCGTGCCCGGGCTGGACGGCCAGAAGATGAGCAAGAGCCTGGACAACGCGATCGCGATGCGCGACGAGCCCGAGGCTGTCGCCGCCAAGATCCGCACCATGCCGACCGACCCGCAGCGCGTGCGCCGCACCGACGCCGGCGACCCGGCGCGCTGCCCGGTCTGGCCGCTGCACCAGATCTACAGCGACGACGCGACCCGCGCCGCCTGCGACAGCGGCTGCCGCACGGCCAGCATCGGCTGCCTGGACTGCAAGCAGCCGTTGATCGAGTCCATCCAGCGCGAGCAGGCGCCCTGGCGCGAACGCGCTGCGGCCCTGGACCCGCAGCAGGTGCAGTGGACGCTGGAGGTTGGCACCGAGCGCGCCCGCGCCGTCGCGCGCAAGACGCTGCGCGAGGTGCGCGGCGCCATGGGGTTGGTGGCTTGAGCGGGGACGAGCGTAGGGCCGCCCCAAGCCGGCCCGACATTCCCTCGGGGGATCGACCGGCGTACCCGCCTGTCGAGGGGCCTCATTCTCTGATCCACGTGACTGACCTCGAGGCCGCCATCAACTGGTGGCGCGAACGTTCACCCT
>NZ_JBFULE010000160.1:0-8704 GCF_056400485.1 Roseateles sp. P5_B10 | reverse complement strand
GGGTCGGGCGACGCGTTCTCGAGCACCCACAGACGGATCTTCCACGGCTCCTTCGCTTCACCGGCGCTGAAGTAGATGAACCAGCGGTTGTCGATGAAGTGCAGCTCGGGCGCCCAGATGTGGTGGCTCATCGGGCCCTGCTCGTGCCGGCGCCAGATCACTTTCGGCTCGGCAGTGGCGAGGCCAGCGATGCTGCGCGCGCGGCGCAGCTCCAGGCGGTCGTATTCGGGCACCGTGGCCATCAGGTAGACCCAATCGCCGTGGCGCAGGATCTGCGGGTCGGCGCGCTGGGGGACCAACGGGTTGGGCCAGGATGTGGGCTGGGCGCCGGCGGGCAGGGCCGTGGCGAGCAGTGCAGTGGTYAGCAGCTGGCGGCGGGTGAGGTTTGCAGCAGACATGGTTCAGGGCAGGCGGTAGAACTCGGCCTCGACGATGGACAGCACGCCGCGGCCGAGGCGGCTGGCGCCGGTGTCGACGATTTTCTGGTTGGCGACTTCGGTGTTCGCCGTTTCCGTGCCGCCTTCGGCCTCACCGGCCAGCTCGATGCCGACCGTCTGGCCGCGCTGGGGCTTGAGCGGCAGCGTCACATAGCCCAGGCTGCGCTCGGTCAGGCCGCGCCAGACCTCAGTGCCGTCGACACTGACGCGCAGCGGGTAGCGCCGCTCGCGCCAGCCGCCGAGCTTGAGCGTGATCTCGTTCAGCGTGGCCGGCTCGGCCAGCTTGAAGCGGATGGTGCCCTTGCCGGCTTCGCTGATCCAAGCGGTTGATTCGTCATCGTCAATGGCCTGGGCCGGCATGCCGCTATCGGCCTCGACAGACGCGATGGCAACGGCCAGGCGGCTTGCCGTGAAGGAAGGTGTGGCCGGCGTTGTTCCCCGTGTGGATTGCGGCGCCAGGCCGTCCGCAGGGAAGCGGGTGCTCAAGCCGCCGATGACAGGCACGGGCTGCGAACGCAGTTCCAGCGTGGCCGGAGCCAGGCCGGGCGCCTCGGCGCGCAGCCGGATGACGCCCGCGTCGGTCGTGCTGCGCACCAGCACGCGGTTGACGCCGCCTTCCACCGGCAGCTCGCGCGCCAGCACGAAGTTGCCCGGCCCCTGCGCAATGCCGCCGCGCCATTCGGCTGGGCCGTCCAGCGTGAACCTCACCGTGTCCAGCGCGATGGGGTTGCGTCTGCCGGCAGCGTCCACCACTTCGACCTGCACCAGCGCCAGGTCGGCGCCATCGGCCTGCAGGCCTTGCGGGTGCGTCCGAGCCGCCAGCTTCAGCGCGGCGGGCGCGCCGGCGGTGACGCGCACGTCCTCGCAGACGGTGTTGCCGTCCTTGTCCAAGCCCACGGCACGCAGTTCGCCGGGTTCGAAGCGCACGCTGTCGAAGCGGAAGACAAAGGGTTCGGCGGCCTCGGCCGTGCCGATGACCTTGCCGTTCAGCGTCAGCTGCACGCGCTGCGCGCTGGAGATGACGGTGACCGTCTTGACCGTGCCCGGCGCGTAGTTCCAATGGCCCAACAGATGGACGCGCGGCTTCTCCACATCCACCCAGCCGTCCCACATCACCTGGTGAGCGAAGAAGCCCTCCTTCGGAATGCGCATCGCATCCACCTCGCCGCTGCGGCGGTAGTTCTCAGCGCCGCGGTGGTGGCTGTTGCTGTCGCTGAAGATGATGTTGACGCCGCCCGACGACACGCGCGTGCCGGTGCCCGGGCGCTCGCGCCAGAAGTCCACCCAGCGGCGCACGTCTTCCAGTGCGTGGGAATCCTGGTTGCGGTTGTAGGCCGCAGCGCTTTGGCCCTTGTGCTCGGGGCCGTCGCCGTCGCGGTGAAAAGGCGGCGAGAGCTCGTCCCAGAACTTGCGCGCACCCTCGTCGCGCGAATACTCCATGGCCCACATCGGCCGTCGCGCGCTCTTGTTGACGTAGAGCATTTCGCCGCCGTACTCGGCCACGTCTTGCAGGGCGTGGGACAGCATCTCGCGGCTGCCGGCGGCGCGGCCACCGTGCGGGTCGAGACGGTCTCGCAGTGCGGCCACCTCGCGCATGTGCTCGGCACTGATGCCGCGGTTGCCCGACTCGTACATGAGGATGCTCGGGCTGTTGCGGAAATAGACGATGGCGTCGCGCATGGCCTCCATGCGCTGCTCCCAGCGCCGGCCGGTCACGTCAGCCTCGGAGTCACCCGCCGGCATGGCCTGCATCAAGCCGAGCCGGTCCAGCGATTCCACGTCCTGCTTCCACGGCGCCGTGTGCATCCAGCGCACGAAGTTGGCATTGCTGGTCAGCATCTGGCCGTTGCTGTAGTCGCTGAGCCAGGCGGGTACGGAGAGTCCAATGGCCGGCCACTCGTTGCTGGTGCGCTGGGCGTAGCCTTTGAGCTGGATGACACGGCCGTTGAGCTTGACCATGCCTTGCGTGAACTCGGTCTGGCGAAAGCCCGTGCGCGTGACGACACGGTCAACGGGCTTGCCATCGGTGCTAAGCGTCGTCTCCACGTCGTAGAGGGCGCCGTGGCCCCAGCTCCAGAACTGCAGGCCGGTCACGAGCGCCTTGGCGCTGACGGTGGCGGTGGCGCCGGCGGGAATGGTTTGGGTGGGCGCCCTGAACGTCGCGATGACGCGGCCGCCCGGCTCGCGCAGCGTCACCTCATAACCAAAGCGGCGCGGCCGGCCGTGCTCGTTGCGCACCTGGGCTTCGGCCGTGATGGTCGCGCGGCCGGCCTTCTGGTCGAAATCCTTGGCATAGATGTAGACGCCGGTCGTGCCGAGGTTGGAGAGCAGTGGCAGCGTCTGGTAGAGCCTGTCGGTGAGGTGCAGCCGCAGGTTCTTGGGCAGGCCACCGTAGTTGGCGTTGAAGTTGCGGTCAGCCCACTGATAGCGCTGGTTGGTCGCCTGCTCGCGGTAGTCCCAGCGGTTGTCGGTGCGCACTGCGATGAGGTTGTCGCCGGGTTTCACGGCCTGGCTCAGGTCGAAGCCGAAGGCGGTGACGCCGTTCTCATGCAGGCCGATGCGCTGGCCGTTGACCCAGACCTCGGCGGCCTGGCGGGCGCCTTCGAACTCGATGAAGACCTTGCGGGTGGCGACGTCGGCGGGCAGCGTGAAGCGCTTGCGGTACCAGGCGATGCCGGTGCTGTGGTCGACGATGTCCTTGGCGAAGGCGTCGTCTTCATTCCAGGCGCGGGGCAGGGTGACGGGCTTCCAGCTGGCGTCGTCGAATGTCGTGCTTTCGGCGCCCGGCGCGTCGCCGACATGCAAGCGCCAGCCGGGGTTGAAGTTGTAGGTTTCGCGGGCGGCTTGGGCCGACAGTGCCGCCGCTGCCAAGGCGAGAGCGGCCAGCCATCGCTTCATTTCGCCTGCGCCTTGTAATGCTCGGCCAGGACCTCAAACGCCAGCTTGCGCTGCCCGGTCTCGGAGATCAGGCCCTTGCGGTTCCAGCCGTTCTGGTAGACCGGGTGCTCGCGGCGCGGCGAGCGGAAGTCCTTCAACACCCAAGGTGACAGGCCACGCAGCGTGGGCACCTTGGCGGCCATCGCCAGCGTGGCGCGGTAGTAGTCGGCCTGGTAGTCCTCGGAGAACTTCGGTCTCAAGGCTGGGTCGCGAAAGCCCGCGAAAGCGTCCGCACCGAACTCGGAGAACAGTAGCGGCTTGTCCGCAGGCACATCCCAGCGCAGCCGGCGCACCGTGTCCAGCGTGTCGTCGCCATACCAACCGGCATAGGTGTTGACGGCGATGACGTCGAGTTGCGACAGCAGCGGGTCGGCGATATGGATGGTGTCACCTTTGCGCTCGACGAGCAGGGCCGCGCTGACAAGGCGGCTGGCGTCCAGAGCGCGCACGGTCTCGGCCAGGGCGGTGTGGAAGCGCGTGCGGTTCTCGGCCACCGGCGTCTCGTTGCCAATGCTCCACAGGATCAACGCCGCGCGGTTGCGGTCGCGGTAGATGGTCTCGGCCTGCATGCGGCGGGCCTTGTCCAGCACGGCGGGCGTATCCCAGTCGATGCTCCAGTAGACGGGGATCTCGCTCCAGACCAGCAGGCCGATCTCGTCGGCCACGCGCAGCATGGTCTCGTTGTGGGGGTAGTGGGACAGGCGCACGTAGTTGCCGTGCAGGCCATTCTTCACCTCGCCGAGCAGGCGGCGCGCGGCGGCTTCGTCAATGCGGCGAGCCGGGTTGGGGCCGATCTCCTCCTCGTGGATGGAGATGCCGCGCAGCGTGATGGGCTGGCCGTTCAAAAGGATGTCGCTGCCGCGCACGGCGATGGTCCGAAAGCCCATGCGGTCGCGAACCCGGTCACCGCCAGCCTCGAAATCCACGTCGTAGAGCGTGGGCGACTCGGGCGACCAGCGCTTGAGCCCCGCCGGCGCGGCAGTGTCGAAGCGGGCTTCGCCGTTCGCGTCGGTGCGGGCCGCCAGCGTGAGGTTCAACGCGGCGATGCGCAGGCTCACGGCCTGGTTGGCCGGCTGCGGGCCGTTGAGCTGCAGGCTGCCGACGATGCGGCCGGCCTCGGTCAGGCGCAGCGTGGCGTCGTCGATGAAGGTGGCGGGCGTCTGGAACAGCTTGACCGGCCGCGTGATGCCGCCATACAGATCCCAGTCGGTGATCTCGGCCGGAATGGTCTGGGCGTCGTGCTTGGAATCGACGCCGACGACCAGGCGGTTGCCGGTCTCGCGCAGGGCCTGCGTGACCTCGACGACAAAGGGTGTGAAGCCGCCTTCATGCTTGCCGACCTCCTGGCCATTCAGGAAGATGGTGCTGCGGTAGTTCACGGCCTCGAAGCGCAGGAAGCTGCGCCGACCCGGCTTGACGGGGGCATCGAAGCGGCGCTGGAACCACATCAGTCCGTCGAAGTAGCGCAGCTCGGGAACGGCGGAGTTCCAGGCGCCGGGGAGCTCCATTGCCGGCGCGCGGTCGAGGTCGTATTCGAAGAAGCCCGCGCCGCCCTTGGCCTCGGACGCGGCCACGTCGACATCCCGAAAGCGCTGCATGCGCGGCTTGGCGGGCCAGCCGTTGATGTCGGTGAATCCCGTCCGGTAGAGGTCCTTGGAATAGGTCCAGCGGCCCGACAGATCCTGGTCGGCGGCGCGGGCCGTCAGCAGCAGGGATGGGCGCAGCGAGTCGGCGGCGAGCGTCGGTAGGGCGAGGGCCCAGGCCAGGGCGAGGGTGATCCAGGTGCGCATGACGACCTGCCTTCAATTGAAGTGGAAGAGGGGCTGCAGCGGCCACTGGCGCGGCTTGTTGTCGGGCTCGACCTCCATCAGGTCGGCCATGTAGTCCCACCAGCGGCGCATGACGGGCTGCTGGGGCAGGGCGTCGAAGGCGGTGCCTGGCTTGCGCTTGAGCACGGCAAAGAGGGACAGCGTGGCTTCGTCCAGGAAGATCCAGTAGTCATGGATGCCGGCTTCGCGCAGGGCCGCGGCCAGGTCGGGCCAGAGCTCGTCGTGGCGGCGCTTGTACTCCGGCACGACGCCGGGCTTGAGCTGCATCTTGAAGGCCAGGGTCTCGTCGCTCATCGCTTGTCTCCTTCTTATTGAACGTCCTGCTCCGCCATCGGCAGGGCCGACACGTCGCGGCGGCGCAGGGCGGGATCATGTCTCCAGCAGGCGCTGCTCAGGCCATCGAGTTCGATGTCTGTGCCAACGGCGATGGGCTCTCCAAGCGACATGCGACTGTCCGCAAAGCGCCAGTCCACTGCGTCCAGCACATGGCCGCCGCGTTGGGCCTCGACATCCAGCCCCGTGAAATGGAAGCCCCGCAGCGGCGTCTCGGCATAGGCGTCGACCTCGAAGGCGACTGCCGCGCCGCGCGCCTTGAGGCGCTCGATGCGCACACCGTCCACCCGGACGCGACCCCGTTCAGCGGGTACCGGCGTGGCGAGGTTGAGCCAGTGAGCGGGTGCGCCGGCACGTTCGGCGGCGGGGATGCGGGCGCGGCTGAAGGCGGGGTTCCAGTTCATCGTCACGCGCAGCGCGGCGGGTACCTCGTGCAGAACGAGATCGCTGATCGTCACGCCCTCGATGAAGCCGCCGCGGCTGGGTGCGGACTTGAACAGCAGGCCCACCGGCACCGGCGCATGCACTTCGATGCGCCTCGCCGTGATGCGCTGGAAACCGCCCGAGGTCTCGCTGCCGAAGGTCAAGCCCGCGGCGCCCTCGCGGACGATGCAGTCGCTGATGCTGATGTCTTCGCAGGGCCGCGCGACGCGCAGGCCGTCGGCGTCGCGGCCGGCCTTCAGCACCAGGGCGTCGTCGTTGACGGCGATGTCGGCGCGGCGGATGGTGACGCGGCGGGAGGAGTCGATGTCGATGCCGTCGGTGGACGGGCCGCGTGCGTCGCCGTCGTTGTTGCGGATGGTGATGGCGTCGACGCTGACATCCTCCGAATAGCAGAGGTGCAGCGTCCAGAAGCCCGAACGGCGCAGCAGCAAGCCGTCGCCAATGTGGATGCGGGCCGCCTCGAAGACCTGGATCAGGCGAGGGCGCTGTGCGTCGTAGTCCGACGCCCAGCGCAGGCCGCGCGGCTCGTAGCTGGCGCGCAGGGCCCAGTAGCTGTCCCAGAAGACCTGGCCATCGCCGTCGATGCATCCTTCGCCAACGAGGCCGACGTCATGCTCGCCGTAGATGTTGACCAGCGCCGCCGGCCAGCGCATCTCGATGCCTGAAACGCGAGTGGCCAGCGGTGGGTAGTCGGCCAGGTTGCGCGAGCCCAGCAGCGTGGCGCCGCGATCCAGCCGCAGCGTCATGCCGCTTTTCAGGAACAGCGAACCCGTCAGGTAGATGCCGGGTGGCAGGCGCAGCTCGGTGCGCTGCAGCGCCGCGGCGTCGATGGCGGCCTGCAGCGCCCGCGTGTCGAGCGTGATGCCGTCACCGCGCGCGCCGAAGTCCTGCGGGCTCACCTCAAACGATGCCCGAGCCGCTGGCGCCTGCCTTCGGCGGGCGCTTGACGGCGGCCTTCTCGCGATAGCCGCTGGCGCGGTAGGCCGCGACCGGGTCGATCGCGCCGCCGGCACGCAGGCGGGCCATGGCGAGGATGGGGCTGACGTCGGTGCGGAAGGCCTTCTTCAGCGACTGTGCGGATTGCAGTGCGTCGTTGGCTTCCTGGAAGTTCGCCAGCGCCTTGCGGTCCACCAGCGCGGCCTGCACGAAGGCGCGCTGCACTTCGACGGCGCTGCTCATCAGGCTTTCGATGGGGTCGGTCACGTTGTGCGACTGGTCCAGCATGTAGGCGGGCTTGAAGGCTGCGCCGTCGCGGGCGGCCGCGTCGGCCAGTTCGTTGAAGACAAGGAAGAGCTGGAAGGGGTCGATGGAACCCGAATCCAGGTCGTCGTCGCCGTACTTGCTGTCGTTGAAGTGGAAGCCGCCCAGCTTGCCGAACTGCGCCAGGCGCGCCACGATCATCTCGATGTTGGTGTTGGGCGCGTGGTGGCCCAGGTCCACCAGGCACTTGGCCTTGTCGCCCAATTCTTTAGCCGCGGCGAAGCTGGTGCCCCAGTCGGCGATGACGGTGCAGTAGAAGGCCGGCTCGAACARCTTGTGCTCGATATACATCAGCCAGTCGTCCGGCAGCGCGGCGTAGATGCCCTTGGCGCTGTCGAGATAGCGCTCCAGTGAACCGCGCAGGTTGTGCTGGCCGGGGAAATTGGCACCGTCGCCCACCCACACGGTCAGTCCCTTGGAGCCCAGCGTCTTGCCCAGTTCGATGCAGTCGATGTTGTGTGCCACGGCCTGCTCGCGGGCGGCCTGGCTTTGTGCAGTCAGGCTGCCGTACTTGTAGCTGTGGGCCTGGCCGGGCTGGTCCTGGAAGGTGTTGGAGTTCACCGCGTCAAAGGAGAGGCCCAGGCTGTCGGCCTGCTGACGCAGGGCCTTGGGATCGCTCGGCTTGTCCCAGGGGAAGTGCAGCGACACGGTGGGCGTGGCGCGCGTCAGCTGGTGGATGACGGCGCAGTCCTCCAGCTTCTCGGTCACGTCACGCGGCTCGCCCTTGCCGGGGAAGCGCGCGAAGCGCGTGCCACCGGTGCCCACGCCCCAGCTGGGCAGGGCCACGGCGAAGGTCTGGGCCGTGGCCRTCAGCGCCTCGATGTCCACGCCGCGGCGGGACAGCATGCCGCCGAGCGCGTCGTAGTCGGCCTGCAGCGTGGTGCGCTGGCTGGCGTTGTGCTGCTCGACCTGGGCCGTGTCGATGATGTTGGTTGTCATGGTTGTCTCCTGGCCGCCGTGTCAACGAGTAAATGCGGCGGCGTTGCCCGCGTCAACGTTGAGGACGTTACCCGTGCTCTTGCCCGACTTGTCGCTTGCCATGAAGTACACCGCCTCGGCGATGTCCTCGGGCAGCACGCTGAGCTTGAGCATGCTGCGCTGGCGGTAGAACTCTTCGATGTTGTCGGTCTCGATCTTGTTGGACGCGGCGCGCTCTTCCTTCCACTTGCCGTCCCAGATGCGCGAGCCGCGGATGACGGCGTCGGGGTTGACGACGTTGACGCGCACGCCGATGGGCGCGCCTTCCAGCGCGACGCAGCGGGCCAGGTGGATCTCAGCCGCCTTGGCCGTGCAATAGGCCGAGGCGCCGGCGGACGCGACGAGGCCGTTCTTGCTGGCCACGAACACCATGCTGCCGCCGATCTTCTGCTGCTTCATCAGGCGGAAGGCACCGCGGCTGACCAGGAAGTAGCCGGTGACGAGGATGTTCTGGTTGCGGTTCCAGATCTCCAGCGTGGTGTCTTC
>NZ_JBFULE010000159.1:0-8727 GCF_056400485.1 Roseateles sp. P5_B10 | reverse complement strand
GGCCTTCAGCCATTCGACGGTGTCTGCGTCCAGCACCTCGCTCCAGATGTAGGCGTAGTAGCCGGCCGAGTAGCCGCCCATGATGTGGCTGAAGTAAGGCAGGCGATAGCGCGGCGGCACGGGGCCGAAGTCAACGCCTTCGTCCTTCAGCACCTTGGCCTCGAAGGCCATGATGCCGTCGGCTGCGGGCACTTCGCCGGCCTTGAGCTGGTGCAGGCGCTGGTCGACGATGGCGGCGCTCAGATAGGACAGTGTCGTGTAGCCCTGGTTGAAGCGCTTGGCACGCGCCACCTTGTCGAGCAGTTCACGCGGCATGGCCTCGCCAGTCTGGTAGTGCTTGGCATAGCTGGCCAGCACGCTGGGCCAGTCGGCCCAGACCTCGTTGACCTGCGAGGGATATTCAACGAAGTCGCGCGGCACGCGGCCCAGGCCCGGGTATTGGCCCTTGTTGAACATGCCATGCAGCGCGTGGCCGAACTCGTGGAACAAGGTGTTGACCTCATCCCAGGTCAGCAGAGTCGGCTCACCGGCTGGTGGCTTGGGGATGTTGAGATGGTTGGCAACGACCGGCTGCGTGCCCTCCAGCGCGTTCTGGCTGACGTAGGCGTTCATCCATGCACCGCCGCGTTTGCTGGGTCGGGCGTAGAGGTCGGCGATGAAGATGGCGAGCTGCTTGCCGTCGGTGTCGAAGACGTCGTAGGTGCGCACGTCGTCGCGGTAGACCGGCAGGTCGGTGCGGCGCTTGAAGCTGATGCCGTAGAGCTGGTTGGCGGCGAAGAACACGCCGCGCTCCAGCACGCTGGAGAGCTCCAGATAGGGCTTGAGCTGGCTTTCGTCGAAGCCGTACTTGGCGGCACGCAGCTTCTCGGCGTAGTAGCTCCAGTCCCAGGGCTGCAGGGCGAAGCTGGGTTGCTTCTTGGCGGCCTGGTCGGTGTCGATGAGCTTTTGCAGCTCGGCGGCCTCCTGTTTGGCCKACGCCACGGCCGCCGGCCCAAGCTTGCCGAGCATGGCATTGACGGCTTCGGCGGACTTGGCCGTCTCCTCCTCCAGCACATAGGCGGCGGGCGTCGCATAGCCGAGCAGGGCCGCACGCTCCTGGCGCAACGTCATCACGCGGGACACGATGCCCGTCGTGTCATTGGCATTGCCGCGGCTGCCGCGCGCGACGGATGCGCGGTGCAGGCGCTCGCGCAGCGCGCGGTTCTGCAGCTCGGTCTCCAGCGGCTGGATGGTGGTGTTCAGCAGCGTCAACAGGTACTTGCCTTCCAGACCCTTCTTCTTGGCGGTCTCGGCCGCGGCGGCCACCTGGGCCGGCGTGAGCCCGGCAAGATCCTCGGCGCTGTCAACGATGAGAGCCGAGTCATTGACTTCAGCCAGCACCGCCTTGTTGAAGCGCGCGCCCAGCGTCGCCAACTCGGCGTTGATGGCCTTCATGCGCACCTTCTGTTCGTCGCTCAGCTGCGCACCGGCACGCACCATGTCGCGGCGGTAGCGCTCGATGAGGCGCTTGCCTTCGGCGTTGGGCGCTGCCTTGCCACGCGCCGCGTACAAGGTCTCGATGCGGGCGAACAGCTTGGGGTTGAGCAGCACCGCGTCGCGATGGGCGGCGAGCTTGGCGGCGTAGTCGGTCTGCAACTGCTGGCGGGCGGGGTTGGCATCGGCACCAAGCAGGCTGAACAGCAGCGTGGAGGTGCGGCCCAGCAACCGGCCACTCTTCTCCCACGCGACGATGGTGTTGTCGAAAGTCGGCGCTGCAGGGTTGTCGGCGATGGCCTGGATTTCGGCCAGTTGCTCGGCCATGCCCTTGTCCAGGGCCGGGCCGAAATGCTCGTCGCGTAACTTGTCGAACTGCGGGTATTGCAGCGGCAAGGCGCTGGGCGCGAAGAGGGGGTTGTCCGAGGGCTGCTGAGCCCAGCTCAGGCTGGTGGCCAGCAATGTCGTCAGGAGAAGAGGCGCGAAGCGTTTGGCAGCGGGCATGGGTGGCTTGTCTTGTGGACGAAACCTCAAAGCCTAACGCCCTGACCGCTCCCGGCCACAAGCCACGCCGGGAAAGCCCTGAGTCATTTCTCGCCGGGCAGCAACCACTGCCGCCGCGCGGCAAATACGGCGTTCGGATACTCGGGCCGGCCGCGGCTGCCGTTGTAACGGCCCAGAGCAAGGAAGAGGTCGCCCTTCTCCAGGTCCAGGTAGTGGCGCAAGATGACGCAGCCGAAACGCAGATTGCTCTGCATGTGAAAGAGGCGYGCGGCATCGCCGTCGCCGATCAGCTTGGCCCAGAAGGGCATGACCTGCATATAGCCGCGCGCACCGGCGATGCTGATGGCGTATTTGCGAAAGCCGCTCTCGACCTGCACGAGGCCGAGCACGAGGCTGGGCTCCAGGCCCGCGCGCTTGGCCTCGTACCAGACCGTCTCGAGGAACTCGATACGGATCTGCGTCTCGGTTTTGCGCTTCTTCAGCCGCTCGCTCATCGCGCCCAGCCAGCGCAGATAGGCCATGCGCTCATCGACCTGGCTGGCCTCGAACTTCGGGCGCGGCGGGGCCGCCTGGGCGATGGAGGCGGTCAGCGCCGAGCGCATCGAGTCCGCCAGCGGCTCCTCGACCTGGGCGCCGGCCTGCGCCGCCAGCGGCGCGGCGAGCAGGCTGGACAGCAGCAGCCGGCGCTTCAAAGCTTGAGCAGGCCCTTCAGGTGGCCGACCACATCAGCCACGGCGAGCTTGGTCGCGGCCTCGTCGCGACGGCCCTGGTACTCGACCTGGCCTTCCTTCAAGCCACGGTCGCCCAGCACGACGCGGTGCGGCACGCCGATGAGCTCCCAGTCCGCGAACATCGCGCCGGGGCGCTCACCGCGGTCGTCCAGCAGCACGTCAACGCCCAGCGCCTTGAGCTCCTCGTACAGCTTGTGGGCGGCGGCCTTGACCTCTTCGCTCCGGTCCATGCCGATGGGGCAGATGACGACGGTGAAGGGTGCGATGGCGTCCGGCCAGATGATGCCGCGCGCATCATGGTTCTGCTCGATGGCGGCACCCAGGATGCGGGTCACGCCGATGCCGTAGCAGCCCATCTCCATCAGCTTGGGCTTGCCATTCTCGTCCAGGAAGTTCGCGTTCATCGCGGCCGAGTACTTGGTGCCGAGATAGAAGACATGGCCGACCTCGATGCCGCGCTGGATGGCGAGCAGGCCCTTGCCGTCGGGCGAGGGGTCACCGGCAACGACGTTGCGAATGTCTGCAACGACGTCGGGCTCGGGCAGATCGCGGCCCCAGTTGGCGCCGGTGAAGTGGAAGTCAGCCTCGTTGGCGCCGCAGACGAAGTCGCTCATGACGGCGACCGTGCGGTCGGCGACGATCTTCAGCGGCTGCTTCAGTCCGATGGGACCAAGGTAGCCGGGCTTGCAGCCGAAATGGGCGTCGATCTCGCCGCTGGTCGCGAAGCGGAAGCCGCCCTTCAATCCCTCGACCTTGCCGGCCTTGACCTCGTTCAGGTCGTGGTCGCCGCGCACCAGCAGCAGCCAGACCTGGGTCTTGACGATGTTGCCGTCCTTGTCGAGCTCGTCGGTGGCCAGCACCAGGGACTTGACCGTCTGCGCGAGCGGCAGACCGAGCAGCAGCGCCACCTCGGCGCACGTAGCCTTGCCCGGCGTGGGCGTCTTGGTGAGCGTCTGCAGCGCGTCGGCGCGGCCGGGCAGCAGGGCGACGGCTTCCGCCAGCTCGATGTTGGCGGCGTAGTCGCTGGTCGGGCAATAGACGATGGCGTCTTCGCCGGTCTCGGCGATGACCTGGAACTCATGCGAGCGGTCGCCGCCGATGGCACCGGTGTCTGCAGCGACGGCGCGGTACTGCAGGCCGAAGCGGTCGAAGATCTTGCCGTAGGCCGCGTACATGTTGTCGTAGCTGCGGCCGGCGGCCTCGACGTCACGGTCGAAGGAGTAGGCGTCCTTCATCGTGAATTCGCGGCCGCGCATCAGGCCGAAGCGCGGACGGCGTTCGTCGCGGAACTTGGTCTGGATGTGATAGAAATTCTTCGGCAGCTGGCGGTAGCTGCGCAGCTCCTGGCGGGCAATGTCGGTGATGACCTCCTCGCTGGTCGGCTGCACGATGAAGTCGCGGCCATGGCGGTCCTTCACGCGCAACAACTCGGGGCCCATCTTGTCGAAGCGGCCCGTCTCCTGCCACAGCTCGGCTGGCTGGATGACGGGCATCAGGCATTCGACGGCGCCGGCAGCGTCCATCTCCTCGCGGATGATCTTCTCGACCTTGCGGATGACACGAAGACCCATCGGCATGTAGTTGTAAATGCCGGCGCCCAGGCGCTTGATCATGCCGGCGCGCATCATCAGCCTGTGGCTGACGACCTCGGCATCGGCGGGCGCTTCCTTGAGGGTGGAGACGAAGAACTGGGAGGCTTTCATGGGCAGACCGGATCAAAGGCCAGGAGAGCGCCTGGCAAATGCGAAGGCCGGGTGAAAACCCGGCCGAAGTCACGACAAAACAGGGAGAACTCTGCGGGTTAGCGAGGGCGCTGTGACCATCGCGGCCCGATGCAATAATCGAACCAACTAGAGATTTGAGGTTGATTATGCTCGACCGTGAAGGCTTCCGCCCCAACGTCGGCATCATCCTGCTCAACCAACGCAACGAGGTCTTCTGGGGCAAACGCATCCGGACGCACTCGTGGCAGTTCCCGCAAGGGGGCATCAAGCACGGTGAAACGCCTGAGCAGGCGATGTTCCGAGAGCTCCACGAAGAAGTGGGGCTCACGCCAGAGCATGTGCGCATCATCGCGAGGACTCGCGACTGGCTGCGCTACGAGGTGCCCGAGCATTTCATTCGGCGAGATGCGCGTGGCCATTACAGGGGCCAGAAACAGATCTGGTTCCTGCTGCAGATGGTGGGGCGCGACTGCGACATGAACCTGCGCGCCACCGATCACCCGGAGTTCGACGCCTGGCGTTGGAACGAGTACTGGGTGCCGCTGGAGGCCGTCATCGAGTTCAAGCGCGGCGTTTACGAGATGGCGCTGACGGAACTGGCGCGCTACTTGCCGCGCATCAACCATCACAACCGCTATCTGCGCGCCGGCATGCGGCCCGCGCACCGGGAGCGCAACAGCGGGCCAATGCCGCTGGACGCGCCACTGGAGGCAACGGCAACGCCACCAGAGGGCGAGCCGCCCAACTGACGCTGGCGCTCCTAACGGAGAACCAAGTTGTCTCGGTGGATCAGCTCAGGTTCAGCCGCATAGCCCAACAAGGCCTCGAACTCCGACGAGGGCTTGCGCGCAATCAGCCGGGCTTCCGAGGCTGAATAGTTGGCCAGGCCGCGCGCGAGTTCGACGCCCTCGGCCGTCTGCACGGCGATGAYATCGCCACGATGGAAGCCGCCCTGCACTTCCACCACGCCGATGGGCAGCAGACTTTTTCCTTCGTCCCGCAGCTTGATCGCCGCGCCGGCATCCACCTTGACCGAGCCGCGCAGTTGCAGATGGTCGACCATCCACTGCTTGCGCGCCGCCAGCTTGGGCGTGGCCGCCAGCAGGGCCGTGCCAATGGCCTCGCCGCGCGCCAGGCGCAGCAGCACATCGGGCTCGCGCCCCCAGGCGATGACAGTGCCGGCGCCACTGCCAGCTGCGCGCTTGGCCGCGAGGATCTTGGTGATCATGCCGCCGCGGCCGATGCTCGAGCCGGCGCCGCCAGCCATGCGCTCCAGCTCCGGATCGCCGGCCTGTGCCGTATCGATGAAGCGGGCGGTCGGGTCCTTGCGTGGGTCGGCTGAATACAGGCCGCGCTGGTCGGTCAGGATCACCAGCGCATCGGCCTCGACCAGGTTGGCGACCAGCGCCCCCAGCGTGTCGTTGTCGCCAAACTTGATCTCGTCGTTGACGACGGTGTCGTTCTCGTTGATGACGGGCAGCACGCGGTGGGCCAGCAACGTCAGCAGCGTCGAGCGCGCATTGAGATAGCGCTCCCGGTCCGCCAGGTCGGCGTGCGTCAGCAGCACCTGGGCACTGGCCATGCCCTGGGCACTGAGCTGGCTCTCGTACATCTGCGCCAGGCCCATCTGACCGACGGCTGCAGCGGCCTGCAACTCGTGCAGTTCCTTGGGGCGTGTCGCCCAACCGAGACGTTTCATGCCCTCAGCGATAGCGCCGCTGGACACCATGATCAGCTCACGGCCCTCTTTCGCCAACGCCGCCAGCTGGCGGCTCCAGTTCGCGATCGCCTCGGCATCAATGCCGCGGCCCTCGTCAGTGACGAGGCTGGAACCGACTTTGACGACGATGCGGCGTGCGCTGGACAGCAAACTCATTCGGCGGGGCTGTTGGACTCGAAACGGATATCGGGCTCGACCAGCACGTTCTGCTCGGCAGCGACGTGTTCGTAGATCGCATGGATCAGCGGCTGGCAGCCCTGGCGTGTCAGCGCCGAGATCTCGAAGACCGGCCCCTTCCAGCGATAGCGCTTGACGAAGTCCTTCACGCGCGTGGCACGCTCTTCCTCGGGAACCATGTCCAGCTTGTTCAACACCAGCCAGCGTGGCTTGGCATGCAGCTGAGGGTCGTATTTCTTCAGCTCGGCCACGATAGCCTTGGCTTCCTTGACCGGATCGACCTCGGGATCAAAGGGCGCGATGTCGACGACATGCAGCAGCAGCCGCGTGCGTTGCAAATGGCGCAGGAACTGGTGACCGAGGCCAGCCCCCTCGGAGGCGCCTTCGATGAGGCCTGGAATGTCCGCGACAACGAAGCTCTTCTCGGGCGCGACGCGCACGACACCGAGGTTGGGATGCAACGTCGTGAACGGATAGTCCGCAATCTTGGGCTTGGCGTTGGAGATCGCCGTGATCAATGTCGACTTGCCGGCGTTGGGCTGGCCCAGCAGGCCAACGTCGGCCAGCACGCGCAGCTCCAGGCGCAGCTTCTTGGCCTCGCCCGGCCAACCCGGCGTTTTCTGGCGCGGCGCACGGTTGGTCGACGTCTTGAAATGCAAGTTGCCAAAGCCGCCGTCGCCGCCCTTGGCGAGCAGAATGCGCTGGCCGGACTCGATCAACTCGCCGATGACGGATTCGGTTTCCAGGTCCGTGATGATGGTGCCGACCGGCACACGCAGCACGATGTCGTCGGCCGCCGCGCCGAAGCAGTCGGAACCGCGACCAGCCTCACCGTTGCGTGCCTCGTGGCGGCGTGCGTAGCGGTAGTCGATCAGCGTGTTCAGGTTGCGGTCCGCCTCGGCCCACACGCTGCCACCCTTGCCGCCGTCACCGCCGTCCGGCCCACCGAAGGGAATGAACTTCTCGCGACGAAAGCTGGCGCAGCCCGCGCCGCCGTTGCCGGCTGCGATGTCAATGGTGGCTTCGTCGACGAATTTCATGGCTGAGCAGCCATCGTACTGGCTGGGTTGCGGCGCGCCCGCTGCGATTCAGTGCGGCGGGCTTTCCAAAAAACAAACCCGGCAAGCCGGATCAAACAAGCAAAGGCTCCGGCAAGCCGGACCTTAAAAAACAAAAGCCCCGGCGAGCCGGGGCTTGGAAGTATCCGGGCGGGCGACCCGTCCGGATCACGCAATCATCAAGCCGCCAGCGGCGTGATGACGACGGTCTGACGGTTCTTCTCGCCCTTGATGGCGAAGGACACGTGGCCATCGACCAACGCGAACAGCGTGTGGTCCTTGCCCATGCCGACGTTGACGCCAGCGTGGAACTTGGTGCCGCGCTGACGCACGATGATCGAACCTGCGGAGATCAGTTCACCGCCGTAAGCCTTGACGCCCAGCATCTTGGGCTTGGAGTCGCGGCCATTCCGTGTGGAACCGCCGCCTTTTTTCTGTGCCATGAGTTAGCTCCTAGAAATTAGCGAAAGACGACTGAAATCAGCCGTTGACCGCGCTGATTTCCAGCTCGGTGAAGTTTTGGCGATGGCCTTGGCTCTTCTTGTAGTGCTTGCGACGGCGCATCTTGAAGATGCGAACCTTGTCGTGCTTGCCATGGCTGACAACCTTGGCGCTGACAGTAGCGCCGGCGACCAGCGGAGCGCCGACCGTCAGGCCGTCGCCGCTGCCGATGGCCAGCACTTGGTCGATAGTGACCTCAGCGCCGACTTCCACGTCGAGCAACTCGACCTTGATCTTTTCGCCAGCAGCAACCTTGTATTGCTTGCCGCCGGTTTTGATGACCGCGTACATATTCATCCTTCCGCACCCCAGGGGTGCAATCACCCGGCTCCAGCAGCTTGACGCCAGCCATTCAGCCGGTGCCGCCACCCTCGTCGGGCCTTTTTGTCGGTTTTGATCCCCATTGCCCGCCACCCATCAAAGACACACGGCTTGCAAAGAGCCCGCGAGTATACCCTGACGCTTCATCGAAAGGCAATGCTCCACGCGCTGGGCCTCCTGCAAGCCTCACGACAACAGTGCGGCCCGACCATGCCCGCAAGCGCATGGACGCCGTTTCTATAATCACCACATTCCTTGCCTGAGAGTCCACGTGCGCGTCGAGTCAGCCTCGCCCCCATCCCAAGTTGCTGAGGTACTCGCCCTGCTGGCCGACGAAATGGCCCAGGTCGACGCGGTCATCGCGCAGCGCCTGTCCTCCGATGTGGCGCTGATCGACCAGATCGCGCACTACATCGTGCATGCCGGCGGCAAGCGCATGCGCCCCAAGCTCGTGCTGCTGTTTGCGAACGCGCTCGGTTTTGCCAAGCCGGCGCGCTTTGAGTTGGCCGCCGTCGTCG
>NZ_JBFULE010000158.1:0-8816 GCF_056400485.1 Roseateles sp. P5_B10 | reverse complement strand
ACAAAGGCCACACCCTTGCCCTGCTGCAGCGCCTGGAAGGCCTGCGGGCCGGTGTCGAAAGTGACGACGTCGACCTGAGGTACGGCCTTGCGAATATTGGGCTCCTGCGTGCCGCCTTTGATGGTGACGACCTTCTTGCCGGCGAGCGCGGCTACGTTCTGGATGCCGCTATCGGCTTTGACGAGCACCTTCTGGCCGGTGACGAAGGTGGTCAGCGAGAAGTCGATGACGGCCTCGCGCTCCTTGTTGTGCGTGAGGGAGGCAGCCAGCAGGTCGACATGGCCTTGCTGTAGCTCGGGGATGCGCGCAGCGACGGCGAGCTGCTTGATCTGCAGCTTCACGCCCAGCCGGGTGGCGATGGCGCGGGCCAGATCGACCTCGTAGCCAATGATTTCGCGCGTCTTGGGGTCGATGAAGCTGTTGGGCTCGTCGGTGCCGAGCACGCCGACCACGAGCTCGCCCTTCTTCTTGATGTCGTCGAGCTGGTCGGCGTGGGCGACCTGCACTGCAAAGAGGCCGGCAGCGACCAAGGCCTGGGTGATTACGCGGCGGGAGAGAGTCATCTGGATTCCTGGAGAACAAGTGGTCGCATGCTAGGAATTACATAAGCCGCCGTGAACGATGCTTTTCGCATTTGCTTGTGCGGCGGGGCGCGGTCGAAAACCGCACAAGCTCATGCGAAAAACGGGATTGCGCGCGAAGCCTCCCTTCGTATCCTGCGAGGTCTAGCCCAAATTGGCCGCGCCCGACCCGCGGCCCGACTCGTCATGAACGCTCGACTCCCGCTCGAGGCCCGGCCCGCCGTGCTGGACCTCATCGGCAACACGCCGCTGTTGCCCGTGCTGCGCCTGGACACCGGCCCCTGCCAGCTCTTCCTCAAGCTCGAATCCCAGAACCCCGGCGGCTCCATCAAGGACCGCATCGGCCTGGCCATGATCGAGACGGCCGAGCGCGAGGGCTTGCTCAAACCCGGTGGCACGGTGGTGGAAGCCACCGCCGGCAATACCGGCCTGGGCCTGGCCCTGGTGGCGCGTGCCAAGGGCTACCAGGTGGCGCTGGTGGTGCCCGACAAGATGTCCGCCGAGAAAGTGCTGCAACTCAAGGCTCTCGGTGCCCGCGTGCATCTGACACGCTCCGACGTCGGCAAGGGCCACCCGGCCTACTACCAGGACGTGGCCGCCCGCCTGGTGCGCGAAATCCCCGGTGCCTGGTATGCCGACCAGTTCAACAACCCCGCCAACCCGCTGGCCCACGAGACGACGACGGCGCCCGAGATCTGGCAGCAGATGGGCCACGACGTCGACGCCATCGTCTGTGGCGTCGGCTCCGGCGGCACCATCACCGGCCTCGGTCGTTTCTTCCAGCGAGTGCGCCCCGGCATCGAGATGGTGCTGGCCGATCCGGTCGGCTCCATCCTGAAGGACTACATCGACACCGGCAAATTCGGTGACGCCGGCTCGTGGGCGGTGGAAGGCATCGGCGAGGATTTCATCCCGCCCATCGCCGACCTCAGGCCGGTACGCACGGCCTACAGCATCAGCGACACCGACAGCTTCGCCACCGCGCGCGAGCTCTACCGCGCCGAGGGCATCCTGGCCGGCTCGTCAACCGGCACGCTGCTGGCGGCGGCGCTGCGCTACTGCCGCGAGCAGACCACGCCGAAGCGTGTCGTCACCTTCGTCTGCGACACCGGCACGCGCTATCTGTCCAAGGTCTACAACGACCATTGGATGTTCGACCAGGGCCTGCTGACGCGCCCGCGCCTGGGCGACCTGCGCGACCTGATCTCGCGCCCGGTGACCAGCGGCGGCGTCGTGTCGGTCGGCCCGGACGACACGCTGCAGACGGCCTTCTCGCGCATGCGCCAGGCCGATGTGTCGCAGCTGCCGGTGCTCGATGGCGACCGCCTCGTCGGGCTGCTGGACGAGTCCGACCTGCTGGCGCGCCTGCATGCCGACGCGGCCGCGTTTGGCGCCCTGGTGCAGAGCGCGATGAACACCGACGTCATCACGCTGGCGCCCAGCGCTTCGCTCACTGAATTGAACGAGCAGCTGCGCCGCGGCCTCGTGGCCGTCATTGCGGACGACGCCGGCTTCCACGGCCTCGTCACCCGCTTCGACCTCATCAACCATCTGCGCAAGGAGGTCGCGCGATGAGCGATCCTCTCGACTTCAACACCCGCGTCATCCACGCCGGCCAATCGCCCGACGCCGTCACCGGCGCGGTCATGCCGCCCATCTCGGTCAGCTCCACCTACCGCCAGCACGGCCCGGGCGAGCACACCGGCTATGAGTACGGCCGCACCCACAACCCGACCCGCCAGGCCTGGGAGCGCGCCGTCGCCGACCTCGAAGGCGGCGCCCAGGCCTATGCCTTCGCGTCCGGGCTGGCGGCCATGGCCACGGTGCTCGACACCCTGCCCGCCGGCGCCCATATCGTCGCCGGTGACGACCTCTACGGCGGCAGCTATCGCCTCTTCGAGCGGGTGCGCAAGCACAGCGCCGGCCTGCGCGTGACTTACGTCGACAGCCGCAACACCGAGGCCGTGCGCGCCGCGTTGCAGCCTGACACCCAGCTGATCTGGATCGAGACGCCCAGCAACCCGCTGCTGCGCCTGAGCGACCTGGCAGCCATAGCCCGCGTCGCCCGCGAGCACGGCGCGCTGGCCGTGGCGGACAACACCTTCGCCAGCCCCTGGGCCCAGCGCCCGCTGGAACTGGGCTTCGACCTCGTCGTGCACTCGGCGACCAAATACCTCAACGGCCACAGCGACGTCATCGGCGGCATTGCGGTCGTGGGTGGAGAGCCGCGCCAGGCCGAGCTGCGCGAGAAGCTCGAGTTCCTGCACAACGCCGTCGGCTCGGTGGCCGGGCCCTTCGACAGCTTCCTCGCGCTGCGTGGCCTCAAGACGCTGGCATTGCGCATGGAGAGGCACAACGCCAGCGCCGCCGAATTGGCCACCTGGCTGGCCGCGCAGCCCCAGGTCGAGCGCGTGCTCTACCCCGGCCTGGAAAGCCACCCACAGCACGCCCTGGCCAAGCGCCAGATGCGTGGCGGCGGCGGCATGATCAGCGTGGCGCTGAAGACCGACCTGGCCGGCGCGCGCCGCTTCCTGCAGCGCGTCGAGCTGTTCACGCTGGCCGAGAGCCTGGGCGGCGTCGAGAGCCTGATCTCGCTGCCCGCCTTGATGACCCACGCCTCCATTCCGCCCGAGACGCGGGCGCGGCTGGGCATCACGGACTCGCTGGTGCGCCTGTCCGTAGGCATCGAGGCTGCGGACGACCTGCGGCGCGACCTCGCCACCGCGCTGGCCGTGATCTAGCGGTAGAAGTAGTAGGTCGCCGTGTAGGTGACGCGCACGACCTGGCCTGCCGCCGTGCAGGCCTCGGCGGGCGCGACGCCACCGACCGTCGCGACGCGCTGGATGCTCTTCGTCGTGCTGAAGACGCCGCCGCCGCCATTGCTCTTGGCCGCGAGCAGCAGCCAGGGGATGGCCTTCGCGTCCGGGCCCGGGTCGCGGGCCTTGACCTCGCCGACGACCGTGCTGCCATCCAGCCCCTCCCAGGTCGGACCGGCGTAATGCTTGCCCAGCGGCCGCCCCGCGCGGTCGGCCAGCGTGGCCTCGGGCGCCTTGAAGACCCAGGCGGTGCCGCTGCCATCGGCCTTGGCCTGGCATTCGTAGATCTGCCAGCCCTGGGCCAACGCCTCGAGCTGCAGCACCTGCCCGGCAGGGGGCTGCAACGCGGCAGGCACTTGAGGCGGCACCGGCTTGCTGGCGCAGGCGGCGAGGATGGGCAGCATGGCAAGGGCAGCAGCGCGCATGGGCAAGTCTTTCGAGTTGAAAACGCGGCGAGTCTAGGAAGGCGTGGCCCGGGCGTCGAGCCCTATCATCGACCGCCATGCCAGCCACGCTCTCCGGTCAACTCGTCGTCGCTATCTCGTCACGCGCCCTCTTCGACTTCGAGGCCGAGAACGAGGTCTTCGAGGCCGGCGACGACCATGCCTACATGGCCCTGCAGCAGCAGCGCCTGGACGAACCGGCGCCGCCCGGCGTGGCCTTCTCGCTGGTGGAGAAACTGCTGGCCTTCAACGCCGGCGGTACGCCCCAGGTGGAGGTCGTCGTGCTGTCGCGCAACGACCCGATCTCGGGCATGCGCGTGTTCCGCTCGGCCAAGCACTACGGCCTGCCCATCGAGCGCGGCGTGTTCACGCGTGGCGCCTCGCCCTGGCGCTACCTGAAGCCGCTGTCGGCCCAGCTCTTTTTGTCCACCAACGAGGCCGATGTGCGCCAAGCCCTCGGCGCCGGCGTGGCCGCAGCGCGCGTGATGCCGCTGGCGGCGCGGGCCTCGGCAGCGCATCCCAAGGAATTGCGCATTGCCTTCGACGGCGACGCGGTGCTGTTCTCCGACGAAGCGGAGCAGGTGTTCCAGCGCGACGGCCTGGCGGCCTTTCGCGAGCATGAACTGCAGCGCGCCCACCTGCCGCTACAGGCCGGGCCCTTCAAGCCGATGCTGGAGGCGCTGCACCGGCTGCAGCATTCACACGCCAACGGCATGAAGGTACGCACGGCCCTCGTCACTGCGCGCAGCGCACCGGCTCACGAGCGCGCCATCCGCACGCTGATGGACTGGCAGATCGAGGTCGACGAGGCCATGTTTCTCGGCGGCCTGGCCAAGGGGGAATTCCTGCGCGAGTTCGAGCCCGACTTCTTCTTCGACGATCAGGTCGGCCATGTCACGAGTGCGGCCGCCCACGTGCCCGCGGGTCACGTGACCGCCGGCATCGCCGCAGGCTGACCTCCTCCCCCTAGCTTGTGCATGCCGGCGTGACCGGGTCGCGCGGATTTGCGCGTCTGTGCATGTAGGGGCCGCTTGTGTGTGCCCCGGGGAGCATGCCGTGCCAAATCTGTGGATTCCTCATGCGAGCCGCCCGGCTTGCGGCCTGCCGCGTCTGCGGCGCCAGCCGCCACAGGTCTTCGGCTTCTACTGGGAGATGCTGCACGACCGCTCCGGCGACGTCGTGGGCGATGGCTTCAGCCGCTGCACCTTCCCGCAGTTGCTGATGCGCCCGGGCTACAGCTACCGCATCACACCGCTGCGCAGCGACCTGCGCCAGGAGGCTGTATGGCCGTCCTGATCAGCGCACTGCTGGACACCGACGCGATGGCCTTTGCCACCGAGCCTGCCATGCTGGGCGTCAGCGCGCGGCTGGAGCAGGCACTGACCACGCACCTGGACGACGCCGCCGGCAGTGTCGACATCCCGCTCCAAGCCCTCGTCGGCGATGCCGACAGCCTCATCATGGCCCAGATGCTGTTGGCCCAGCTGCCGCCCGGGCTGGCTTGCCTGGGCGCGCGGGATACGGCTGGCGGGATGCACGAAGGCGACGATGCGCTGTCGACTTGCGCATCGGGCCGCGGCATACAGATGGTGTTCTACCGCTTCGACCTGGCGTTGCTGCGCAGCCGCCTGCGGCCGCTCAAGGCAGCAGGCTGAGCCCGAAGCTGCGCTCGACACACCAGAGCAGGGCCAGCGCGGCGACAGCGCTGGATCCACCGGGCACGATCCAGCGCCGGTAGATGGTCGCCGAGCGCAGCATCAGGGCCAGTGGCAGCAGCAGCGCGACGACGGCAAGCTGTCCCAGCTCGACGCCGAGGTTGAAGCCCAGCAGCGGCAGCACCAGTTCGCTGCCGCGCAGGCCCAGGTCCTTCAGCGGCCCGGCAAAGCCGACGCCGTGCACGAGGCCGAAGAGGCCGACCATGCTCCAGCGCGGCCCAGGCACAAAGGGCCGCAGGTTGTCGAGCGCGGCGAGCAGCACGGTCAGCGCGATCAGCGATTCGACGACGGTGGTCGGCGGGTCGATGGCGCCGCTGGCCGCCAGCGCCAGGGTGATGGAGTGGGCCAGAGTGAAGGCGGTGACAAGCTTGAGCGTCTCGGCCAGCGCGGCGCGGCCGCTGGCACGGGGCGCCCAGCCCTTGCCCTCGCGACGCCAGACGGCGACGAGCAGCAGCGTGACGAGGAAAAGCACATGGTCCAGCCCGCTGGCGATATGGGCCATGCCCTCGACGACGAAGCCACCGAAGCCGCGGCTGTCCAGCGCCAGACGTTGTGGGCCGGCGCCGGGCGTCAGCACCAGCGGCTCGCCCGCCGCGCCGACGAGGCGGGCCAGGCCACGGTGGGCGGTGTCGGTGCTGGCAAAGAGGCGGTAGTCGATGTCGAGCTCATGCACGGCGGCGCGGCAGAGCCAGTGGCTGATGAGCACGGCGTGCATGCCGTCGCTGTGCTGGTCGAGCTGGGGTTGGGGACGGTCCTGCGGCGTGCAGGCCGCGCCATCGGCGGTGAAGCGCAGGCCGGCCATGGCCAGCGCCTCGATGTCGGGCCAGCGCTGGCGCACCTCGCCCCAGCTCAAGTTGCCGTCGCCATCGGCGTCCAGCGCCAGGTCGCGGTCCAGGTCGCGCAAGGCGATGTCCAGGCGCTGTTCGACCGCCGCACCTTCGACGCGGTAGACGAGATAGGCCTCGCTGGCCTGGTGGGCCTGGGCCACACCGCACAGCAGCAGCGGCAGCCACAACAAACAACGGATCACGGCGCGAAGCTCCGGTCAAAACGCCGATCAAGAGCGGCAAGGCGTGCATCCTGCCAGCCCTTGCCGCGCAGCACGCGCGCCAGTTCCTCACGCGTCGCATCGCCATCGCGCCCAGCGGCGAGGGCAGCGCGCAGCAGCAGCACCGCATCAACAGGCTCGCGCTGCATCGACCAGTTCAGCCGGGCCAGGCGCAGGGCCTCGCGTGGCTGCTGCTCGACATCGAGGGCAAAGCGGGCCTGCTCGCGCGCATGCTTGCCCGATTCGCGGCGGTCGGCGGCGGCAAGGCGCTCGCGCATCAGGGCGGTCCGCGCCGACGCATCGCGGCCGAGCTGGCGCAAGGCGATGACCTGGCGCAACAGCAATGCATCGGCCTCGGCATCGGGGCTGCGTTCGACCAGCACGAGGGCCTCGGCCGCACGCTGGCGGGCCAGCAGCCAGTCGGCCAGCGCGGCGCGCGTGTAGACCTCGTCCTCGCCGGCCAGCGCGGCACGGTAGAGGGCAGGCGCGGTGGCTTCGTTGCCGAGGCGTTCCGCCAGCTCGGCACGCATCAGTGCAAGCCAGGGCGCGATGGACCGGCCCGGGCTGAGCTGGGCCAGCGTTTGTGCCGCCGCTTGGCCCTGTCCCGACAGGCTGGCCAGCTCGGCCAGACAGGCAGTTGCCGGCAGTGCGGCCAGGGGTTGAAGCTGTTCGCACAAGGCGCGAGCCTCGGTAAGTTCGGCGCGCAGCTGATGCAACGCGGCCGCGTCGAGCAGGGCCTGGGCGCGATGCTCCGGCGCGAGATCTTCGCGCGCCAACAGGCGGTGCAGCTCGGCCAGGGCAGGCTCGAACTCGTGCCGCGCCTGCAGAACGCGGGCGCGCAGCAGCACGGCATCGGCGGGTGCATCGGCCTGGCGCCACCACGGCGCCAGCGCGGCCTGTGCCGCGCCGAGCTCGCGCGGGTCGCCATGCACGCGGGCGCGCTGCAGCGCCGCGCGGGCGGCGGCTACGGCGAGCTGCAGCTGTGCCGGGTCGCGCGCCAAGGCCGCACGGCGCTGGCGCTCGGCCGCGTCGATGCGGTAAGGCAGGCGCTGCACGATCTCGGCGTCGTCCTTCGGGACGAAAGGTTCGGCCAAGACCGCCAGCGGGATTGCCAGCAGCAGCACGAGCAGGTGCTTCACAGCGTCTGCGGCTCTTCGGTCTCGCTGACCGACACCGCCACTGTCGGCAGCGTCAGCGCCTCTGTGGTCTCGTCGTCGGTCTTCTGCGCCTTCAGGTAGCTCACCAGGGCGGCGGACGAGGCCACGGCGCTGTCGGGCACCGCGGTGGGGGCCGGCGGCGGTGGGGGCGGCGGGCTGATGATTTCAGTGTCGCTGTCACTGCCGCCGCAGGCGGCCAGCACGAGCACGGCGCCGGCGGCGACCGCGGCAGTCTTGCGGGTCAACATGGCGGCCCCTTTCACTTGGTGCCCGGGATGGGCGTGTTGAGGTAGGGGAAGCCGCTGAGCAGGGGCACGACAGCCTGGTCCACCGCGTCATGCAGCTTGAAAGTCGTGGCACCCAGGGGCACCGCGCTGGGCTTGCAGGCCGCGCCGAAGCCGAGCTTGTCGGTGTCGCCGTTGGCCACGCACAGGCCGCCCATGACGGCCACCAGCGAGATGTCGACGACGTCGTCCTTGGGACGGCGGCCGTTCGGGAAGCCGGCGTTGTCGTTGCCTGCGGCGAGGATGTTGCCGACGATGCCCAAACGGTTTTGTTGAGCGAATGGCACGGCGGCGATGGCCGTGTTCAGGCGCAGCATTTCGGAGGCCGTGACCGTCTTCTGCTGGTTGACGCCCTTGATGCCGGTCAGGAAGGTGGTGACGAGGTCGTTGCGCGGGAAGTTGGTCGGCGCGGTGTTGGGCAGGGCCAGCGCGATCTCCAGCAAGGCTGGCAGCGTCGGGTTGGTCACGTAGTCGGCGAATTGGCCGTCGTCCTTGGGCTTGGCGGAGTTGAACTTGTCCTTGTCCTTGAGGCCGATGACGACTTCATTCACCAGGGGCATGCCCAGGCGCGAGACCTGCACCCAGGCGCCGCCGGCCTTCTCGCTGGCCTGATGGCCCGAGCCCGGCTTGGGATCGAGCAGGCGGCCCTGGCGCAGGCTGGCCGTGGTCCAGCCGCCGATGACATCGTCGGTCGCGGATTTCAGGCAGTCCTTGTGCACCTCCAGCGCCAGCGTGGTGACGTTCTTGTCGTCGATGGTGTTGGGCGCGGCAT
>NZ_JBFULE010000157.1:0-8846 GCF_056400485.1 Roseateles sp. P5_B10 | reverse complement strand
GGGTGCAGGGGCGCGTTGCCCTCGGCATGGCAAAGACCGGCCGCGACAGCCAGGGTCCACAGGAGTCGCATGGGCTTATCCGATCAGGTCTTGCATCGCTTCGCGCGGAATCAGCGCGCCCGGATGCTGGATGACACGGGCGGCCAGCCGATTGCCGAACGCCGCGCCTTCCACCGGTGTGGCGCCGCGCAGGCGCTGGCTCAGGTAGCCGGCCGCGAAGGAGTCGCCGGCCGCGGTGGTGTCGACGACGCGCGGCACCGCTTCGGTGGCCACGTCCTGCCAGACATGGTTGAGGCCGACGCGGGTCGACAGTGCGCCGCGCTTGATCGCGATCTCGGCCACCGGCAGCGCCTGGGCTGCGGCCACGGCGGTGTCCAGGTCGGCCAGGCCGTGCAGGGCCTGGTGGTCGTCGGCGGTGATGAGGGCGACGCTGGCGGCCGCGAAGGCGCGTTGGTACCAGTAGCGCGCATCGGCCAGTGAATCCCACAGCCGCGGGCGGAAGTTGTTGTCGAAGGCGACCAGCTTGCCCGCGGCACGCATGCGCGCCATCAGCGCCAGTGCACGCTCTCGTCCGGCCTGCGGCAGGATGGCCAGGCTGATGCCCGACAGGTAGAGGGCGTCCAGCCCGTCGGCCTGCTCCTCCAGCGCCGTCGTCGCGGTATCGAAATAGGCGCGGGCTGCGGCCTGGCCGCGCCAGTAGTGGAAGCGTCGCTCACCGCCCTCGTCCAGCTCGATCAGGTACAGGCCCGGCAGCCGGCCGGGCAAGCGCTGCACCAGACCGGTCTGCACGCCTTCGGCGGCCCAGCGCTCGAGCAGGCCGGCGCTCAGGGAGTCATCCCCCAGGGCGGTTGCGTAGTGCACGCGCAGGTTCGCCCCGCCGCAACGGGCCAGGTAGACGGCGGTATTCAGCGTGTCGCCGCCAAAGTTCTGGCGCAGCTGGCCGAAGGCCTGGCCCTGCAGTTCGAGCATGCATTCGCCCAGGGCGGCGATGGACACCGGCCGGGAGGCGGGCGAGGAAAAAGTGTTCACGGATAAAAATGAAACAGCGGTTCAATAAAGATAGCTTACCCAGTTCATTCCGGGCCACATGGTTTACCCCGCCTGGCGCTGAGGTCGCCCGGCCTGCCTTAGAGTGCGCGCCGCGCGCTCTAAGGCGTGCCARATCATGAAGCCAGGGAGAGCAGATGAAGATGAACCAAGTGCGCGCCGCATGGGCGCTGCTGGCCGCAGCCTTGATCGCCGCGCCGGCCTGGGGTGACTGCAAGCTCAGCCAGCTGGAGATCCCGGTCCGCATCGTCAACCATCGCCCGGTCGGCACGCTGAACCTGAACGGCACCGAAGTGCCCATGCTGATCGACAGCGGCGCCTTCTTCAGCTTCCTGACGCCGTCGGTGGCGGCCCAGCTCAATCTGCGGCTGAGGAGCCTGCCCGCCGGCCTGCGCATCTGGGGCTATACCGGCTCCGTCGAAGCGCGGGCGACGCGCGTGGAGAAGGTGATTTTCCAGGGCACCACACTCAACAACGTCGAGTTCATCGTCGGCGGCAACGAGCTGGGTTCGGGCATCCAGGGCGTCCTGGGGCGCAATTTCCTGTCCATGGCCGATGCTGAATATGACCTGGCCCACGGCGTCGTGAGGCTGATGTTCCCCAAGGGCGATTGCGACAAGACCAACTTTGCCTACTGGGCCGGCGAGGCGCCCATCATCGTGCTGCCGCTGGAGGGGGGATCGCGCGGCCATGACACGTCCATCCAGGTGACCGCCCGGGTCAACGATCGCGACGTGAGGGCGCTGCTGGACACCGGCGCGCCGCGCACCTCGCTGAAGCTGCGCACGGCCAAGCGTGCCGGCGTGAAGGAGTCCGACCTCACGGAAATCGGCCGAGTCGGCGGCGCCGGCTCGGGCAAGGCAAAGGCGTGGACCGGGCCGATCGAGACCTTCGAGTTCGGCGGCGAGAAGATCCACAACAGCCAGTTCGTTATCGATGAGGCCAGCGGGGCCGACGTGGACATGCTGCTGGGCCTGGACTATTTCCTGTCGCACCGCATCTATGTGTCGCAGCTGCAGCGCAAGCTCTACGCGACCTGGAATGGCGGTGCGGTGTTTGCTCGCACCACGCCCGGACAGTACGACCCGCGCTATGCGGCGCGGCCTGATGACATCTCGCCCGACGACGCGGCCGCCCTGGCGCGGCGCGGCGAGGCTTCGGCGGCCCGCGGTGAGTATGAGCGCGCGCTGGAGGACCTGAACCGCGCCTGCGAACTCGAGCCCCTTGCCGAGGCTCACTTCCTGGCGCGGGCGCGGGTGCATCTCTCCATGCGCCAGTTCGCCAAGGCCCAGGCCGACCTCGACGAAGCCCTGCGGCTGCACCCTGCGCTGGACGAGGCTCTGGCCCTGCGCGCCGCACTGCGGGTGTCCAAGGGCGAACGCGACGGCGCGCTGGCCGACTTGCAGGCTCTGGACGCGGCACTGCCGCCGTCCTCGCATCTGCGTGCCGGCATGGCTGACGTCTACGCCAGGCTGGAGCTGGTGCCCGCGGCCCTGCGCCAGTGGGAGCTGTGGATGCCCAGCCATCGCTCGGACAGCGGCATGGCCCGCGTGTTGAACAACCGCTGCTGGTTGCGCGTGCGCCTGGCACTGGACCTGAAGCTGGCCCTGGACGATTGCAAGGAGTCCGTGAGCCTGGACGGCGGCGCCGTGTCGGCCCGCGACAGCCTGGGCTGGGCCTATCTGCGTCTGGACGACGCGTCGCGCGCCCTCAAGGCCTTCGATGCGGCCATCGAGATCAAGCCCCTGCCCATGGCCCTCTACGGCCGCGCGCTGGCGCAACGCCGCCTGGGCAACGAGGACGCCGCCAGGCGCGACCTCGAGGCGGCGCGCAAACAGCGTCGCCACATCGACGACGAGGTCCGCAAGCAGGGCCTGCCCGTCGCCGAGGACGCGCCGGCCTCGGCGAGCGCGGCAACACCCTAGGCTGATATACCCCGCCAGGCCGCCTCGGCCAGCAGCCCCGCATAGGCCGCCGGCTTGGCCTCGCGCCGCCCGGCCAGCCAGCCGCGGCAGTAGGACTCCGCACCGCCCAGCACCAGGGCCGGGATCAGCTCGGCCGGCAGCTCGGCGAGGAGGCCGGCGCGCACACTCTCGGCCAGGCGGGCATCGATGGGGGCATAGCGCGCCTCCAGCCGCTCGCGCAGGGCATCGCCATGCGGCCCCTGGGCCACGGTCTCGCGGGCCATGAAGAGAAAGGCCGCCAGCTCGGGCAGGGCGGTCACCCAGTCCACGTAGGCGGTCACCAGCTCAACAACCACTGCCTGTGCATCGGCGACGGCCTCGGTGCGTGTGGCGATGGCGCGGCTCTGATCATCGAAGCCGGCGAAGAACAGGGCCGCCGCCACGCCTTCCTTGTTGCCGAAGTGGTGGTAGATCGTGCCCACGCTCTGGCCGCTGCGCTGGCGCAGGTCCTCGATGGTGGCGGCCTCGATGCCGCGGGCGTTGAAACAGGGCAGGGCGTGCGCGAGCACCGCGCGCCGGCTGGCGCCGCGCTCGCCGGGCGAAGCCAGCTTGAAAACCTGGTTCAGGCGGCTGGTGGAACCACGGGGCTTGCTCATTAGAACAATATTCTAGAATCGTTCGGCGTTCACGCGAAGAGGATGACAGGCGATGCAACTGCCGAATCTGCTGGCGTCCCGACGGGGGCGTATCGCGGCGTTCTTCCTGATGTACCTGACCGAGGGCCTGCCCATCGGTTTCGCGTCGACCACCGTTGCGACCCAGCTGCGCCGCCAGGGTGCCAGTGCGGGCGAGATCGGCGCCTTCATCGGCTTCGTGTTGCTGCCCTGGGCCTTCAAATGGGCCTATGGCCCCTTCGTCGACCTGATCGCGTCCAGGCGCCTGGGCCCGCGCCGTGGCTGGATCCTTGGCGCGCAGCTGATGATGGTGCTGACGCTGCTGGCCCTGACCGGGCTGGACCTGACCACCCAGCTCGGCCTCTTCACGGCAGTGCTGGTCGTGCACAACCTGTTTGGCGCCGTGCAGGACGTGGCCGTCGATGCGCTGGCCGTGACGACGCTGCCCGAGCATGAGCGTGCTTTCGCCAGCGGCATGATGTTCGGCGGGCAGTCGCTGGGCGTGCTGATCGGCGGCGGCGGGGCCTTGTTGCTGATCGGGCGCATCGGTTTCGACACCAGTATCGTCCTGCTGGCCCTGGCGATCCTGGCGGTGATGACGCTGGTGGTGTGGCCGATGCGCGAGGAGGTGCCGGCGTCCGCCGCGCGCGGCTCGTTGGCCGCGGCGGGCCGCGAGGTCCACACCTTCCTGCGCGAGGCGCTGCAGGCCCTGCTGGGTTCGCGCCTGGCCTTTGCCGGCCTGCTGTTCGGCCTGCTGCCCATCGCGGCCATGGCTCTGTCGCGTGGGCTGCAGGCCAACCTGGCTGTGGACCTGGGCCTGTCCAACGAGCGCATTGGCTGGCTGGCGACGGTCTCGCAGGCTGCCACTGCGGTGACCTGCATTGCCGGGGGCTGGTTGTCTGACCGCGTGAACCTGCGCCGCGCGATGGCCGTCTACGTGGCGCTGCTGAGCCTGCCCGGCCTGTACCTGATGGCCGAGCTGCAGCGCCACGGCTGGGGGCCGGGCCAGGCCGCACCCGCTGCGCTGGTGACGACCTTCTTCGCCACCGTCGTCATCTACCACCTGCTGTTCGGCTTCATCTACGGTGCGCGGGTGGCCCTCTTCATGGGCATCACCCAGCCGGCCGTGGCGGCCACGCAGTTCGCGGCCTACATGGCGCTGACCAATCTCTCCATCACCTACAGCGTCGTCTGGCAGGGCTATGCCGTCCAGCATTGGGGTTATGCCGCCACGCTGGGCCTGGATGCCCTGGTCGGCCTGAGCTGCCTCCTGCTGTTGCCATTTCTAAGGCCGAAGTCTTTATGAATCTCGTCATCAACGCCCTGGGTGTCCTCGACAACCCCAACATCCGCATCCAGCCCAGCGCCGGCGACCGCAGCGCCATGGCCTACACCAGCACCGGCCAGGGCGTCGACGAGCGCTCCCTGGGCGACGCTCGCGCGGCCGGCCTCACGGCCGTCAACATCACGTTGGGCCACGTGGCCGGCAGCGCCGAACCTTTCGAGGCGACGGTGGCCGACATCGCCGGCTGGGACGCCTTCATCCGCGCCAGGCCTGCGGTGCTGCGCAAGGTACATACGGCGGCAGACATCGACGCGGCACGCGCGGGCGGCCAGATCGGCGTCATCTACGGCTTCCAGAACACCGAGATGCTGGGCGACAAGGCCGAGCGCATCGCGCTGTTCGCCAAACTCGGCGTGCGCRTCATCCAGCTGACCTACAACGGCCGCAACGCCGTTGGCTGCSGTGCGACGGTGCCCGACGACACCGGCCTGAGCGGCTTTGGCGCCGAGGTCGTCGAGCGGCTGCAGGCCGAGAGTGTGCTGGTGGACCTCAGCCACAGCAGCGAGCAGACCTGCCTGGACGCGCTGCGTGTCGCACGCCGGCCGCTGGCCATCACCCACAGCGGCTGCCGCGCCGTGGCCGACCACCCGCGCAACAAGAGCGATGCCGAGCTGCGCCTGCTGGCCGACAAGGGCGGCGTCGTCGGGCTGTACTTCATGCCCTATCTGCGCCTGGCCGGCCAGCCCATGGCATCGGATCTCATCAATCATCTGGAGCACGCCATCGACGTCTGCGGCGAGGATCATGTGGGCCTCGGTACCGACGGCGGCACCACGGCCATCGACGACCTGGACGCCTACCGCGCCATGCTCGCCGCCGAGACCGAGCTCAGGCGCAGCATGGGCATTGGCGCGCCGGGCGAGACGCCCGATGTCAGCCTCTTCCTGCCCGACCTCTGCGGGCCGATGCAGTTCATCGAGCTGGCCCAGTTGCTGGCCGCACGTGGACACCCGGCGAGCCGCATCGACAAGATCCTGGGCGGCAACTTCCGCCGCCTGATGGGCGAGGCCTGGCAATGAAGTGGTTCGCCGTCGCGCTTGTCTTCATCGCCGCGTCGGTCAGCGCACGTGACGACCAGGTCCAGATCCACGGCAACCCGGCCGGCACGCAGACGCTGACCCAGCCTGAGCCCGGCGTCACCGCGGCTGACTACCGCTTCAACGACCGCGGCCGTGGCGATGTCATCCAGGCGCGCTGGCGGCTCGACGCCAATGGCCTGCCGACACGCTACGAGGCCAGCGGCAACGACTACTGGAAGGTCGAGTTCAGCGAGCATTTCGAGCGCGATGCGGCCGGCCTGGCGCGCTGGAAGAACCGCATCGAAACCGGTGAAACGCGCTCGGCCGGTTTCTACCTGCCGGCCAATCCACCACCCGAATTCATGGGCGTGCTGACCCGCGCGCTGCTGAAGGCGCCGGGGCGTCGGCTGAAGCTGCTGCCCGCCGGCGAGGCCTGGCTGGAAGGTGGGGCCGACGTCGACGTGGCGGGCCGCAAGCTGACGCTTTATCGCATTGGCGGCATCGAGTTCACGCCGGTGCCTGTCTGGCTGGACGACAAGGGCGATACGGCCGGCGTCATCGATGACTGGTTCGAGGTGCTGGAGACCCCGCTGCTGCCGGCGCTGGCGGAACTGCAACGCGCCCAGCAGGCCGCCGACCAGGCCTGGCATGCGGCGCTGGCGCGGGCGCACACGCACAAGCCGCCGGGCGCGCTGCTGATCCGCGGTGCACGCCTGTTCGATCCCGTCACGGGCGGCGTGCGCCCCGGCATGAGTGTCCTCGTGCGCGGCGAGCGCATCGTGCGTGTTGAGCCCGATGCCGATCTCGACGTGCCGCCCGGTGCCGAAGTGATCGCCGCGAATGGCCGCTTCCTGATGCCCGGGCTGTGGGATGTGCACCAGCACTTCAGCAATGTCGATGGCGTCTTCGACCTGATCGCCGGCGTGACCAGCGCACGCGACATGGCCAACGACAACCTGCCGATGCTGGCCCGCGTCAAGCGCTTCGACGCCGGCACGGAGCTGGGCCCGCGCGTGACCCTGGCCGGCATCATCGAAGGCATCGGTCCGCTGGCCGGCCCGACTGACGTGAAGGTCGACACGCCCGAGAAGGCGCGGGCTGCGGTCGACTGGTACGCCGACCACGGCTATGCCCAGGTCAAGATCTATTCGTCCTTCAGCCCGGCGCTGGTGGCGACGGTGGCTGACCGCGCCCACGAGCGTGGCCTGCGTGTCAGCGGCCATGTGCCGGCCTTCACCTTTGCGCGCGCCTTCGTCGAGGCCGGGGCCGACGAGATCCAGCATCTGAACTTCATCCTGCTGAACTTCTTCCCCGATGTGAAGGACACGCGCACGCGGGACCGCTACACGGTGCTCGCCGACCGGTTGGCGCAGTTCGACTTCAATGACGGCCGCTTCACAAATTTCGTCGCCTTCCTGCGCCAGCACCAGACCGTCCTGGACCCGACCATGGTCGTACTGGAGGGCCTGTTCTCCGGCGAACCCGCGCGCGCCGCGCCGGCGCTGCGGCCCGTGGTGCAGCGCTTCCCGACGGTGGTGAAGCGCCGCCAGCTTTCGGGGGCCGTCGCCGTGCCAGCGGGCAAGGAGGCCGTCTATGCCCAGGCGCTGCCGGGCCTGCTGCGTATGCTCAAGCGCCTGCACGACGGTGGCGTGACCATCATGCCGGGCAGCGACGGCTTTGCCGGCTACAGCCTGCACCGCGAGTTGGAGCTGTACTCGCAGGCCGGCATCGCCAACGCCGAGGTGCTGCGCATCGCCACGCTGGTGCCCGCGCGCGTGCTCGGCGTCGAGAAGGAGCGCGGCAGCATCACGCCGGGCAAACTGGCCGACATGATCCTGGTCGACGGTGATCCGCTCGCCAACATGAGCGACATCCGCCGCGTCTGGCGCACCATCAAAGGTGGCCAGGTCTATGACCCCGCTGCACTTGAGCAAGCAATGGGAATGACGCCACGATGAAGATCGAACGATTCAACAGCGGCCAGGTCGTGCCCGCCACCGTGCCCTTTCCCGAGGGTGTGCGCGTCGGCAACATGCTCTATCTGTCGGGCCAGCTCGGCAACGTGCCCGGCCAGCTCAAGCTCGTCGATGGCGGCCTGCGGGCCGAGGCGCGCCAGACGCTGGAGAACATCCGCACCGTGCTGCGCGGCCAGGGCCTGGACCTTCAGCACCTGGTGCGCTGCACCGTGATGCTGGCCGACATGGCCGACTGGCCGGCCTTCAACGAGGTCTACCGCGAGTTCTTCGGCAGCACGCCGCTGCCGGCGCGCAGTGCACTGGGCTGCAACGGCCTGGCCTTGGGCGCGCGTGTCGAGATCGAGTGCATCGCGGCGGACGAGTCCTGACGACGACTTAGGGGTCATCCTCAAGTCAGCTATTGGTCCCGGGCGGCGCCGGGTTCATGCTGAGCGGGCTGCAATGGGCAGTGACGCTCGATGGAGGCATCCATGGCAAGCAAGCCGAAAACAAACAAGTCAAAACTGGCGGCACGGCCGGCACCCAGGCCGCTGTGCAACACGCCGCCGCGCATCAAGCCCAGCCTGCCGGCCGTCATCGCCAACGATCCACGCCGCGCACGTGCCATATTGAATACCCGAGGCAAGTGGCTGAACGGCACGGTGCTGCACTATTGCTTCTTCAAGAGCGGCCACTACGCCGTGGCCAAGAAGCAAGCCGATGCGGTGCGCGCCGCCTTCGCCGAATGGAAAGCCGTCGGCATCGGCCTGGTGTTCCAGGAGGTCACGCAGATGAGCGAGGCCGAGGTGCGCATCGGCTACTCCGAGCCGGATGGCAGCTCGGCGTCGGCCGTCGGGCGCGACGTGCTGCATGTGCCGACGACCGAACCGACCACCGTCTAT
>NZ_JBFULE010000156.1:0-8918 GCF_056400485.1 Roseateles sp. P5_B10 | reverse complement strand
CCGATCTGCTTGATGCCGTCGCCCGAGCCCGTGCCCTTGTAAGCAACGCCGCCGCCGCCGGCCTTCTCGAAGGCGCGCGCCCAGGTCTCGTAGACCTTGGATGGAAAGGTGGCGCCCTGCCCTTGCACGGGTTGGGCAAGGGCCGCTGAGGACAGCAGAAGTGAGGCAGCGAGGGCCAGCATCGGGCGCAGGAAAACGGGCATGACCAGGAGCAAGTGACTTGGTGAAAACCCGTAATCATGCCTTGTGTCTTCCGGCCCGCGATGGCGGTGGCCGCTCTAATCTCCCGGTTTCACGGCTTCCAGCTCGTCACCTCCATGCCCCGATTCGCCCGCCATTGCCTGGCCGCTGCCACCGCCCTGCTCGGACTGGCCGCCACCGCCCAGGCCCTCGACCTGAGCGGCCTGTCCAAGGACGTCAGCCCCTGCGACGACTTCTACGCCTTCGTCAATGGCAACTGGGAGGCCGCCACCGAGGTGCCTGCCAGCCGTGGCCGCATTGGCAACTTCGATCAGCTGCGCCAGAACAACGACGCGGTGCTGGACAAGGCACTGAAGGAATTGGCCGACAAGCCGGCGCTGCAGAACACACCGGGCCTGAAGCTCATTGCGGCCTATTTCTCAAGCGGCATGGACGAGGCCGCCGTCGAGGCGCGCGGCATCAGTTCGATCACGCCACTGCTGAACCGGATTGACGGCCTGCAGCGCCGCGAAGACCTGCCCACCCTGCTGGCGCTGCTGAACCGCAGCGGCATCCACGCACCTTTGAACTTCAGCGTGCAGGCCGACCGCAAGGACACGCGCCGCAACGTGCTGGCGCTTTCGCAGTCGGGCCTGGGCCTGCCGGACCGTGACGACTACTTCCGCAGCGACGAGCGCACCCGCACCGTCAGCGCCGCCTACCGCAGCTTCGCCCAGACCCTGCTCGCCGCCGCCGGCCGCCCGGCCAGTGACGCCGAGCTGGACGCGCTGATCGGCTTCGAGGCCCAACTGGCCGAGGCCACCCGCGAGCGCGCCAGGCTGCGCGATCCGAACGCCAGCTACAACCCGATGAGCCCGGCGGAACTGGCCGCCGCCGCACCGGGGCTGGACTGGAGCGCCTACCTGGCCGTGCTGACCGCGGGCGCCAAGCCGCCGCAGCGCTTCCTCGTGGGCCAGCCGGAATTCGCCACACGCGTGGCCAAGCTGACCGCCGATGCGCCGCTGGACCTGTGGCGCCGCTACCTGGCGGTACGCGTGCTGGACACTTTGTCGCCCCGCCTGCCCAAGGCCTACGCCACGGCCTCGTTCGAGTACCGCGGCAAGACCATCACCGGCTTGCAAGCCCCCCCGCCGCGCAGCGAGGACGTCATCTTGCAGATCGGCGGGCGCACCGGCGGCGAGCCGATGGGCCTGGCGCTGGGCGAAGTGTTCGTCACACGCGCCTTCTCGCCCGAGGCGCAAAAGCGCGCGGGGCTGCTCGTGGAAGACGTGCGCGCCAGCATGAAGGAGCGCATCGAGAAGCTGGAATGGATGACACCTGGCACCAAGGCCAAGGCGCTGGAAAAACTGGCCAACATGCAGGCCAAGATCGGCGCGCCCGAGAAGTGGCCGCAATACGAAGGCCTGCAGCTCGGCGCCAACGACTATGCCGGCAACTGGCTCAGGGTCTCGCTGTGGCACAGTGGCCAGCAGGTCAAGGACCTGGATTCGCCGGTGGAGCGCGGCCGCTGGCGCATGGCGCCGCACATCGTCAATGCGCAGGCGGGCGGCCTCAACGAGATCACCCTTCCGGCCGGCATCCTGCAGCCGCCGTTTTTCGACGCCAAGGCTGACGACGCGACCAATTACGGCGCCATCGGCACGGTCATCGGCCACGAGATCACCCACCATTTCGACGACAGCGGCCGCAACTTCGACGCCATCGGCTCGTTGACCGACTGGTGGACGCCGGCCGATGCCGCCGGCTACAAGGCCCGTGCCGACAAGGTGGCCGACCGCTACGCCGCAATCTCGCCGCTGCCCGGCTACAACATCAACGGCCGGCTCACGCTGGGCGAGAACATCTCCGACATGTCGGGCCTGCCCATCGCCTACGAAGGCCTGCAGCGCGCGCTCAAGCGCAGCGGTGGCGCGGACCGGAAGATCGAAGGCTACACGCCGGCACAACGCTTCTTCATCAGCAACGCGCTGGTCTGGCGATCCAAGGTGCGCACCGAGTTCCTCATCAACCAGGTGCGAACCGACCCGCACTCGCCGGCCAAGTTCCGCGTGCTGACGCCGATGAGCAATTCGGCTTACTTCGCGCAGGCGTTCTCGTGCAAGGCGGGGAGTGCGATGGTGGCGAGTGATCCGCTGACGGTGTGGTGAGTCGGGTTGTTGATTGAACTGAGACGGGGCTTCGGCCCCGTTTTCTTTTTTGGTCGCTCTTGCCGCGGTCCTCATGACCCGTGTGCAGTGCCGCGGGAATCCGCCCCGCGATGGCGGGTAACTTTTCTCTGACGCGCCAGGAGGGTGTCGAAGAAGAAAGTTACCCGGCCGCCGGGACGGACTCCCGGCAATGCACCGAACAAAGAGAACAACCGCAAATGCCACAAAGAAAAACGGGGCCGAAGCCCCGTTCCCATTCAACCAACCAAACCGCTTACCACTGCAGCTTCAGCGTGTACGAGCCCGTGCCGCTGTAGCGCAGCACCTGCACATACAGCGTCACCGAGCCCGAGCCGCCATTGGCGTAGCTCGCGCTGTCGACCTGCCCCGCCGCCTTCTCGCTGCTGGCCACCGTCGTGCCGGAGCTGTTCTTGACGTAGAGGTCGAAGTCGTTGCTGCTGCTGCCCATGGTCAGCGTCGCGGCCAGCGTCTTGCCGGCCGGCAGCGTCACCTTGAAGTAGTCGGTGTCGCTGGTCGAGCCGATGGTGCCGGCCACGTTGGCCGGTGCCGAGACGGTGTTGGCCGCCGAGATCGAGCCGTTGGACTCGGTCTCGTTGACCGTCGGCAGGCCGCCCGTGCCCGTGATGGCCGCCACCGCAGCCGCCGCATCCAGGATGCCGGCGCCGCATTGCGAGCAGCTGCCCGGGAAGGCTCGCGCGCTGCTGATCAGCGCGGCCTTGATCTGGTCGGGCGTGGCGGTCGGCTTGGCGCTCATCATCAGCGCGACGACACCGGCCACATGCGGCGTGGCCATCGACGTGCCCTGGTAGTAGGCATAGCTGTCGGCGCCCGGCGCCTTGGTGCCGGCGTTCAGCGTGCTGAGGATGCCGTTGCTGCTGCTGGAGCGCACATCACCACCGGGCGCCGCCAGCGTCACGATGGCGCCGTAGTTCGAGTAGTAGGCGCGAGCACCATTGCGATCCGTGGCTGCCACGGCAACCACGCCGGAGCAGTTCGCCGGGTTGGAGTTGCTGGCGTTCTGGTTCTCGTTGCCGGCTGCGACGATGACGCTCGTGCCGCGCGAACGGGCGCTGTTGATGGCATTCTGCGACGTGGTGTCGCAGGCACCGCCGCCACCGAGGGACATGTTGATGACCTTGGCCGGCGTGGCGTTGGTGGGCAGGCCCGAGACGCTGCCGCCCGAGGCCCAGACCATGCCGTCGGCGATGTCGGAGGTGTAGCCGCCGCACTTGCCCAGCACGCGCACGGGCTGCACCTTGGCGTTGAAGGCGATGCCCGCCACGCCGGTGGAGTTGTTGGTCTTGGCCGCGATGGTGCCGGCCACATGCGTGCCGTGCCAGCTGGAGCTGCTGGCCGGCTCGCCGGTACCGCATTCGCCCGCGGCGGTCCAGTCGCCCGGGTCGCTCGGGTCGCTGTCACGGCCACTGCCGTCGTTGGAGACGGCCGTGTCGTTGATCATGTCGTAGCCGGCCACGATCTGGCCCGACAGGTCGGCATGCGGGCGGTAGCCGGTGTCGATGACGGCCACGACGACGCCCGAGCCGGTGGACAGGTCCCAGGCCGCCGGGGCGCGGATGCCGCCGGTCGTCTCGTACAGGTCCCACTGCGAGCTGTAGCTCGTGTCGTTGGGCGTGAACATCGGGTACATCTTGCGGTCGGGTTCCGCGTAGGCGATGTTGGGGTCGGCGGCCTTGAGCTGGTTGGCCAGGCTCAGCATTTCGCCGTGCGAGAGCGCCTTGTCGAGCTTGTAGATGTGGGCGCCAGTGCCCATCTGGCGCAGCACGCGGGCCTTGGCGCCGCGCAGGGCCAGTGCCGAGTTCACGACATTCAGGCGAGCTTCCAGTGCGTTGGTAGCGATGCCGACGGCGCGCAGTACGGTGGCGTCCTGGGCATCAACCTGGGAGGCGTCGCGGTAGCTGACGATGAGGCGRTCGGTACTGCTCGCACGCACCAGGCTGGCAACGCCCACGTCGACCTGGGTGTTGGATACGCCAGCCTGGCTGGCACCCGCCGTCAGCAGGCCACAGGCCAGTGCGAGCAGGGTTCTCTTGTTGGCAAAAGCAAAACTCATTTGTGGTGGTTCCGGAAAAGTCACCGTGGCGGACGGCGCACCGGCTCGGCCCGCGGGATCTCCACGAGGAGCACCACTGTGTTCAGCTCGCCGGCAGGACTCAACCCAACAACAAAACCGTCCTGGCCGACATGGCGCATCCGAAGCGGGCCGCAGTGTGTCCGTGACACGAAGGCAGCCTTGTCACCAGCCGCAGTGACGGAAGTAACCCTAGCGGGCAATCACGGATGACAGCGCCCGTGACCAATGGCATGCGCACGCTCGAGCGAGCGAAACAAGCCGGCAGCAATTCGGTCGCGGTTTTCAGCGGGTCGTCACATGGCACCGGCAACTCATCGCTTGCGGCTTGGGGCCGCTCATTCACGCGCCTAGCCTGAACACAGGTCGACGCGTTTTGCGGCGCCCGCCCCCCACCAAGAACCCACAGGAGCTCGTCATGTCCAACCGCTATTCGATTGCCCAGCGCACCCCTTTGCTCAACAGCCTGTTTGCCGGCGTCGCCTGTGCAGTCGCGCTGACCCTGACTGCAGGCCCCGCGCTGGCCGCCCCAGGGGATCTGGAGCGCGTCGAAGTCAGCGGCCGTGTCGTCGAGGCGCCCGTGCGCTACGACATTCACGACGCCTGCGCCAGCCTCGACCGCCAACTGCAGGACGCGCTGCAGACCACCTGGGAGAACGAGCGCCGTGTCGGCCAAGTGAAGGTGCAGATCGTCATCGACGGCGGTGAAGTCACTGCTGTCAGGACCGACGGCATCTCCAACCGCATCGAGCGCACCGTGCGCAACGCGGCCAACATGTTGGAGTGCGGCCCGCAGAAGACGGCCGGCGCGCAGATCTATCGTTTCCGCGTCGACTTCATCGATCCCGACGACCGCAACAACCAGCAGGTCGCCGGCGCCGGGCGTGGCTATCGGATCGCGATGGTCAACGAGTGAAGCACGGCGGCGTCGACGCGAGCAAGCGCCAGCGGCAGGCGCTCTACCGCCGGGCCGCCCAGTTCGCGCTGGGGCATGGCCCAGATTGGCGCTGGGAAATGGCTGTCCCAGTCGAAACGCGCGACGATATGCCAGTGCAGATGAGGCACGACATTGCCGAGACTGGCGATGTTGACCTTGGTCGGCGCGAGCAAAGACCTTAAGGTCCGCTCGATCTCGGTGACAGCGTCCATGCAGGCGTGTCTATCCGTGACCGACAGGTCACTGAACTCGGCGACATGGGCGCTCCAGATGAGTCGGTAAAAGGCCGGGAAACGTTGCGCTTCGTCGCCATCGACGACGCGCACGACGCGGAACTGCGGCGTGCGAGCGACGACGAAACCGCCGTCGCCCTCGCACAAGGGGCAGCTCACACCAGCACCCGCTCGATGCCGCCGTTGTTGGCCTTGGCCACGTACTCCGGCATCCAGTTGGGGCCGAGGATCTGGTTGGCCATCTCGACGACGATGTAGTCGGCCTCCAGCAGGCCGTTCTGCAAGTCATCACCGTAGCGGGACAGACCCTGCAGGCAACTCGGGCAGGACGTCAGGATCTTCAGGTTGTCGTTCGCGCCGACCTTGCCGCTGTCGCGCAGCTGCGTCTCGGTCTTGCGCAGTTCCTCTTCCTTGCGAAAGCGCACCTGCGTCGAGATGTCTGGCCGCGTCACGCCCAGCGTGCCGCTCTCGCCGCAGCAGCGCTCGCTCTTCACGACGTTGTCACCCACCAGCGCCTTCACCGTTTTCATCGGCTCCTGCAGCTTCATCGGCGAATGGCAGGGGTCGTGGTACAGGTAGCTGGTCTTGGAGCCGAGCGTGATGCCCTTCTCCAGCAGGTACTCGTGGATGTCGATGATGCGGCAGCCCGGGAAGATGTCCTCGAACTTGTAGCCCTGCAGTTGATCGAAGCAGGTGCCACATGACACCACCACCGTCTTGATGTCCAAGTAGTTCAGCGTGTTGGCGACGCGGTGGAAGAGCACCCGGTTGTCGGTGATCATCTTCTCGGCCTTGTCGAACTGGCCCGAGCCGCGTTGCGGGTAGCCGCAGCACAAATAGCCGGGCGGCAGCACCGTCTGCACGCCGGCGTGCCAGAGCATGGCCTGCGTCGCCAGGCCCACCTGGCTGAACAGGCGCTCCGAGCCGCAGCCTGGGAAATAGAACACCGCCTCGGTCTCGCTCGCCATGGACGGCGGGCGAATGATGGGCACGTAGTCCTTGTCCTCGATGTCCAGCAGCGCCCGCGCCGTCTTCTTGGGCAGGCCGCCGGGCAGCTTCTTGTTGATGAAGTGGATGACCTGYTCYTTGATCGGCGCGGYGCCSASYGTSGCCGGSGGCGCGCTGGTCTGCTTGCGCCCCGCGAGCTTGAACAGGTCGACCGCGAAGCGCTGCGCCTTGAAGCCGATGCCCACCATGGCCGTGCGCATGAACTTGATGGTCTCGGGGTTGGTCGCGTTCAGCATGAACATGGCCGCCGCATTGCCCGGCCGCCAGGTCTTCTGGCCCATCTTGCGCAGCAGGTTGCGCATGTTCATCGTCACGTCGCCGAAGTCGATCTTGACCGGGCAGGGCGACAGGCACTTGTGGCAGACCGTGCAGTGGTCGGCCACGTCCTCGAACTCCTGCCAGTGCTTGATCGACACGCCGCGGCGCGTCTGCTCCTCGTACAGGAAGGCCTCGACCAGCAGCGAGGTGGCGAGGATCTTGTTGCGCGGCGAATAGAGCAGGTTGGCGCGCGGCACATGCGTGGCGCAGACCGGCTTGCACTTGCCGCAGCGCAGGCAGTCCTTGATCGAGTTGGCGATCTCGCCGATGTCGCTCTGCTGCATGATCAGCGACTCGTGCCCCATCAGGCCGAAGGACGGCGTGTAGGCATTGCGCAGGTCGGCCGGCAGGGAAGCATCCTTCAGCAGCTTGCCCTTGTTGAAGCGGCCCTCGGGGTCGACGCGCTTCTTGTAGGCCGTGAAGTTGGCGATCTCGTCGTCGGTCAGGAACTCGATCTTCGTGATGCCAATGCCATGCTCGCCGGAGATGACGCCGTCCAGCGAGCGCGCCAGCGTCATGATGCGTGCCACGGCCGCGTGGGCCGTCTGCAGCATCTCGTAGTTGTCACTGTTGACGGGGATGTTGGTGTGCACATTGCCGTCGCCGGCATGCATGTGCAGGGCCACCCAGACGCGGCCGCGCAGCACCTCCTTGTGGATGCGCTTGAGCTCGGCAATCAGCGGCTCGAAGGCCGCGCCGTTGAAGAGGGCCTGCAGGGGCTTGAGGATCTGCGTCTTCCACGACGCGCGCAGCTCGTGCGTCTGCAAGCCCTCGAAGAATCCGCTGTCCAGGCCATCCAGCCATTGCTGCCACAGGTCGCCCACTTCGCGCAGCAAGGCCAGCGCCTGTTGCACCCGGTCTTCCAGCAACTCCGCGCTCGGGATGTCACCCGCGTCGTCGCTCTTGCCCAGCGGCAGGTTGCCCGTCAGGAACAAGGCTTGCAGCGCCGTCACCAGTGCCAGCTTGTTGCGCAAGCTGAGCTCGATGTTGATGCGCTCGATGCCCAGCGTGTACTCGCCCATGCGGTGCAGCGGGATGACGACGTCCTCGTTCACCTTGAACGCGTTGGTGTGCTTGCTGATGGCCGCCGTTCGCTTGCGGTCCAGCCAGAACTTCTTGCGCGCGTCGGCGCTGACGGCAACGAAGCCCTCGCCCGAGCGGCCATTGGCCAGGCGCACGACCTCGCTCGTCGCACGCGCCACGGCATCCGCGTCGTCGCCGACGATGTCGCCCACCAGCACCATCTTGGGCAGGCCACCGCGCTTGCTCTTGGTGGCGTAGCCCACCGCCTTCAGGTAGCGGTCGTCCAGATGCTCCAGGCCCGCCAACAGCACGCCGGTGTCGGCAATCGAGAACATGTAGTCCTTGATGTCGACGATGCTGGGCACGCAGTCTTTCGGGTTGCCGAAGAACTCCAGGCAGACCGTACGGACGTGCGCCGGCATGCGGTGCACGATCCAGCGCGCGCTGGTGATGAGGCCGTCGCAGCCTTCCTTCTGGATGCCCGGCAGGCCGGCGAGGAACTTGTCCGTCACGTCCTTGCCCAGGCCCTCCTTGCGGAAGACGCGGCCGGGGATGTCCAGGCGCTCGGTCTTTTCCAGCTTGGTGCCCGACGCGTCGAAGTAACGCAGCTCGAAGCTGGCTAGTTCCACGTCATGGATCTTGCCGAGGTTGTGGTTGAGGCGGATGACCTCCAGCCACTTGGCCTCGGGCGTCACCATCTTCCAGCTGGCCAGGTTGTCCAGCGCCGTGCCCCACAGCACGGCCTTCTTGCCGCCGGCGTTCATGGCCACGTTGCCGCCGATGCAGCTGGCCTCGGCGCTGGTCGGGTCCACCGCAAAGACGAAGCCGTTCGCCTCGGCCATGTCCGCCACACGCTGCGTGACGACACCGGCCTCGCTGAAGATGGTCGGCACCTCGCGGTCCAGGCCGGGCAAACGCAGCATCTCGACGCCGCGCAGCGC
>NZ_JBFULE010000155.1:0-9005 GCF_056400485.1 Roseateles sp. P5_B10 | reverse complement strand
CAATGAATAAAGGATAGACACGGGATTGGAACTCACATGGCTTCTCACGAGGCCCGCGTCACGCAAGCGGTGGAACGCATCGCGAATTGGAAGTGGGAGAATTTTGCCCGACTTGGTTTCAATGGTCAGCTCCATTGGAGCAGACTGGGTGGACTTGAAGAGTCGTACTAGGACAGACAACTCTGTGTCGGAAATCGAATCGACAAACGCGCGAAGCTTGAAGTCGTCAATCGTTTCGGATTCGCGCAGGCGGTCTGTCAGAAGTCTAGTTACTGTTCCTCGTGCCGCTTCGGTCGAAGTAAAGTCAATTGCGATGTGAGGAATCGAGGATACGTCGAAGAGGAGTCGTTTGGAGTCGTCGCGGACGATGACAACTTTGGCGGGGCTCTTTACGGCGTGTGCAAGACCAAGTTCGTACATGACGTTGCCGTTTCGAACCGGTTCGGAGGCATCTGCGGCACCCGAAAGATCGGACACGTCCGCGAGGACTAGCCGGGACTCGCAGATGCCGCGGACTATCTCTGTCACGATAGAGTCGCCCGACTGGCTTTCGTCCACGCGCCTGGCAGTGAGTGGTTTCCCCCGATATCGAATCGACTCTATGGCGGGGCGGAAAACGTCATGGAAGCGAGTTTCATATCGAGGTGCGAAGCTCATTGCGACGAAGACTTCGTCAGCTTCAACGCCACGCCACAACTGCTCGATAAATGTGTTTGGATGCATTTCGAGACCTAACGTCAAAGCTCAGCGGGCGGCGCAGCCGTCCGCTGGAGCGAGAGGTTGGACAGCACACGGGAGGCAAGTTGCTCGACCAGTGCCGCAGGCGTTCCGCGCAATGACAGCCCGACATACGTCTCGGCAACCGCCTCCAAATTCCCGTTTGGCAGCGTGATCTGGAAGACGGTCACTTCTTGGCTTCCGCCGAGGATCCATCCCTTGTCCACGATCGAGCCTCCGAGAGCCTCGACTTCCGCGACGAGGCGAAAGAACAAGTCGTCGTCGTATTCGGAGCCAAGAACGATCTCGGTCATGGTGCTGTTCAACGTGTTCTGTGGAGACAGGCGACGCCGCCTAGGCAGGCGCGCTGCGCTCTAGATCGGCGCATTGCGGCGCAGGCAAGTGCTTGAATCAACACAGAAATTCTCCCGTTCCACTGCATTCCATACAGCATTAAATTTCCGTCAAAAGCGGCGCGCACTTACAAGTTCTCTGCTGTGCGTTTTGCTTGCCGTTGACGCCTGATGATGCCAGCGGCGCTGGCTCTCGCCCCGCCGCCGCCAACCGCTGCAGACCCAGGTTTTCCCTGGTAGTTCCACCCCTACAAAAACTCGCCGCCCCTCACGATTCCGCAACGACGCACTGATTCCTAGAGTCGCTCCCATCCTGAGGAGCACTCGATGACCCACGATCCCTACGACGCCGACCGGCCTTTGCTGATGCATTGCGCCTGCGGCCAGCACGCCAGCGCTGCTGACCATGCTGCTGCCGAACTGCGCGCACGCAGCGAAACGGCCGACTTCGAGGCCGAGTCCGCCAGCTTCGTCGAGGCCTCGCTCGTGAAGGCGCTGTTCCCGCAGGACGCACTGCGCCGCCGCTTCCTGAGGGCTGTCGGTCGCAACACCGCAATGGCCGCCATCGGCAGCGTGCTGCCCATCGCCTCGTTGCAGGCCATGGCGCAGGGCGGTCAAGGCTCGCTGGAGAAGAAGGACCTGAAGATCGGCTTCATTCCCATCACCTGCGCCACGCCGCTGATCATGGCGCATCCGCTCGGCTTCTATGCCAAGCAGGGACTGAACGTGGAGGTGGTGAAGACGGCGGGCTGGGCGCTCATCCGCGACAAGATGATCAACAAGGAGTACGACGCGACGCACTTCCTGTCGCCGATGCCGCTGGCGATCAGCCTGGGCCTGGGCGCGCCGGCCACGTCGATGAACGTGGCCACCATCCAGAACACCAACGGCCAGGCCATCACGCTGAGCGTCAAGCACAAGGACAAGCGCGACCCGGCGAGCTGGAAGGGCTTCAAGTTCGCAGTGCCCTTCGAGTATTCGATGCACAACTTCCTGCTGCGCTACTACGTGGCGGAAGCGGGGCTGGACCCGGACCGCGACATCCAGATCCGCGTGGTGCCGCCGCCCGAGATGGTGGCCAACCTGCGCGCCGGCAACATCGACGGCTTCCTGGGCCCGGACCCGTTCAACCAACGCGCCGTGTACGAGGAGGTGGGCTTCATCCACCTGCTGACCAAGGAGCTGTGGAACGGCCACCCCTGCTGCGCCTTCGGCACGAGCACGGAGTTCATCCAGAAGAACCCCAACACCTTCATCGCGCTGTACCGCGCGGTGCTGACCGCCGCGGCCATGGCCCGCGAAGCCAAGAACCGCGAACTGATCGCCAAGGTCATCGCGCCGCAGGMCTATCTGAACCAACCCGAGACCRTCATCGCCCAAGTGCTGACGGGCAAGTTCGCCGATGGCCTGGGCAACGTCAAGGTCGTGCCGGACCGTGCCGATTTCGACCCCATGCCCTGGCAGAGCATGGCCGTGTGGATGCTCACGCAGATGAAGCGCTGGGGCTATCTGAAGGGCGACGTGAACTACAAGCAGATCGCCGAGAAGGTCTTCCTGCTGACCGATGCGCGCAAGCAGATGAAGGCGCTCGACCAGGCCGTGCCGGAGGACAAGAGCGGCGGCTACCCGAAGTTCAAGGTGATGGGCAAGGAGTTCGATCCGACGAAGCCGGACGCCTACATCAATAGCTTCGCGATCAAACGCACATGAAGCCCTCGCTTGCTTTCCGCGCCGGCCTGCTGTCTCTGCTGCTGCTTGGCTGYCTGCTCGGCCTGTGGCATCTGGCCACGCTGGGCAGCGGCGCAAGCGCCGCGCCCACGGCGGCCATGACGCCCGAGCAGATCGAATACGCCAAGCTGATGGGCAAGCCGGTGGACGCAACGCCGGTGGCCGCGAAGAGCGGCTTCCCGACGCTGGCGCAGATGGGCCGCACGGTCGTTCACCACCTGTCCGAGCCCTTCTACGACCGCGGCCCCAACGACAAGGGCATCGGCCTGCAGCTGGCCTATTCGCTGGGTCGCGTGGGGCTGGGCTATCTGCTCGCGGCGCTGGTCGCCATCCCACTGGGCTTCGTCATCGGCATGAGCCCGCTGATCTACCGCGCGCTCGATCCGTTCATCCAGGTGCTSAAGCCSATCTCGCCGCTCGCKTGGATGCCGCTGGCGCTCTACACGATCAAGGACTCGGCGGCGAGCGGCATCTTCGTGATCTTCATCTGCAGCCTGTGGCCGATGCTGATCAACACCGCCTTCGGCGTGGCCGGCGTGYGGCGCGAGTGGCTGAACGTGGCGCGCACGCTGGAGGTGAGCCCGCTGCGCCGTGCCTTCGAGGTCATCCTGCCCGCGGCGGCGCCCACCATCCTGACGGGCATGCGTATCAGCATGGGCATCGCCTGGCTCGTCATCGTCGCGGCCGAGATGCTGGTCGGCGGCACGGGCATCGGCTACTTCGTCTGGAACGAGTGGAACAACCTCAGCCTGCCCAACGTCATCTTCGCCATCCTCGTCATCGGCCTCGTCGGCATGGCGCTGGACCTGCTATTCGCCCGCGCCCAGAAGGCCATCACCTATGTCGACTGAACTCGTTCAGGTGCAAGGCCTGGCCAAGCGCTATGGCGACGCGACCGTCTTCGATCACGTCAACTTCACGCTGACCGAAGGCGAGTTCGTCTGCATCATCGGCCACAGCGGCTGCGGCAAGACGACCATCYTCAACGTGCTGGCCGGGCTGGAGCAGGCCAGCGACGGCCACGTCTTCATGGCCAAGCGCGAGGTGAGCGCGCCAGGGCTGGAGCGCGGTGTCGTCTTCCAGGGCCATGCGCTGATGCCGTGGCTCACGGTGCGTCAGAACATCGCCTTCGCGGTACGCAGCAAGTGGCCCGGATGGAAGCGCGCCGAGGTCGATGCGCAGGTCGAGAAATACGTCGCCCTCGTTGGCCTCACGCCCGCGCTGGACAAGAAGCCCAGCCAGCTGTCCGGCGGCATGAAGCAGCGCGTGGGCATCGCCCGCGCCTTCGCTATCGAGCCGCGCATGCTGCTGCTGGACGAGCCCTTCGGCGCGCTGGACGCGCTGACGCGCGGCACCATCCAGGACGAACTGCTGAAGATCTGCGCCGCGACACGCCAGACGGTCTTCATGATCACGCATGACGTGGACGAAGCCATCCTGCTGGCCGACCGCATCCTGCTGATGGCCAACGGCCCGCAGGCGCGCGTGGCGGAGATCGTCGTCAACACGATGAGTCGCGACCGCCAGCGCGCGTCGCTGCACCACGACCCGCAGTTCTATCGGATCCGCAACCACCTCGTCGACTTCCTCGTCGAGCGCAGCGCCACGCTGTCGCATGGCCGCGCGCCGGAGCAGCCGCCCGAGGTGCGACCAGGTCTTGCGCAGACCGCTGAAGTCATTCCCCTAGACCCCTCACTCACCACCCTCAGGAGCCAAGCATGAGCCGCCTCGAAGTCACCGAAAAAATCATCGCCACCAAGGTCGCCAAAGGCATCAAGTGGGCCGACGTGGCCACTGAGCTCGGCCTCAGTAAGGAGTGGGTCACCGCCGGCTGTTTGGGCCAGATGACCTTCAACGAAGAGCAGGCGGCCAAGCTGGCCAAGGTCTTCGACCTGACCGAGTGTGAGACGCAGTGGCTCAAGGTCGTGCCCTACAAGGGGAGCCTGCCGACCAGCGTGCCCACCGACCCGCTGATCTACCGCTTCTACGAGCTGATCAGCGTCTACGGCACGACCTTCAAGGAGCTGATCCACGAGGAGTTCGGCGACGGCATCATGAGCGCCATCGACTTCAAGATGGACTTGCAGCGCGAGCCGAACGCGGCCGGCGACCGCGTCAACATCGTCATGAGCGGCAAGTTCCTTGGCTACAAAACCTACTGACATGAAGCCGCCGCTTCCACCCTTCACGCCAGAGTCGGCGGTGCAGAAAGTGCGCCTGGCCGAAGACGCCTGGAACAGCCGTGACCCCGACCGCGTCGTCGGCGTCTACACGGACGACACGGTCTGGCGCAACCGCGCGGAATTCCCGGTCGGCCGCGAGCAGGTGCATGGCTTCCTCGTGCGCAAGTGGGCGCGCGAGCTGGACTACCGCCTCATCAAGGAGCTGTGGGCTCATGACGGCCATCGCATCGCTGTGCGCTTTGCGTACGAGTGGCACGACGACTCCGGCCACTGGTACCGCAGCTATGGCAACGAGAACTGGGAGTTCACCGCAGAGGGCCTGATGCGGCGGCGCTTTGCCAGCATCAATGACCTGCCCATTGCGACATCGGCGCGGCTGTTCTTCTGGCCGCTGGGCCGGAGGCCGGATGAGCATCCGAGCCTGAGCGACCTGGGGCTCTAGGCGCGAACGGCCAGCATCACTGCATACGCCTTGAATACGGCCGTTGCCGGTTGGCCCACCGCCAGCGCCAGGCCGTCGACCGCGTCATTGGTGACGCTCGCCGTGACCACCGTGCCGCCCGGCAGCGTCACGCCGATCAGCGACGACACCGCGCCGCGCTCCACGCGCGACACCGTGCCGGCCAGCTGGTTGCGGGCCGACAGCCTGTAGCTGCCGAAATCCGTCACCAGCACGACCTCGCTGGACTTCACGAGCGCCAGGGCCTCCTTGCCCGTCTGCACCTGCAACTCCTGCGCGGCCTCGGTCGTCAGTGAGGCGGTGACATGCTGGCCGCCGTCCAGCGCGACGCGCACCGTCGTCGTCGACGGGCCGGGGTTCACGCCCGAGATGCGGCCGAAGAACTGGTTGCGGGCGGTGGTCTTCATGCTCATCCTTTTCAGCAGCGCGTCGAGCGCCGGTTGGGTGGCCAGCCAGGCGGCCTGTTCATGCAGGAAGGCGGCGTGCCGGGCCTGCAGCTCGCGCCAGGCGACGAGCAGGGCCTCGCCTTCGGCCGTCAGCCGCGTGCCGCCCCCGCCGGCGCCGCCCGTGGCCTTGTCGACCAGCGGCGCATGCGTCAACGCCATCGCCGCGTCCAGTACCAGCCAGGCGCCCTTGTAGCTGTAGCCGGCGGCGCGGGCGGCCTTCTGAAGCGAGCCGGTCAGCGCCAATGCGGCCAGCAGGTCGAAGAAGCGGCCGTCGAGCCGGCCGGCCAGGCGCAACTCGCCCTGCAGCAACGGGTGGTCTGGGGTGCTCATAGCAGTCGGGCGCGCAGCTCGGGGTCGCYGGCCTGCAGCCGCTGGCTGACCTGGCCGCCATCGACCAGCACGATCTCGTCGGCCAGCGTCAGCACGTCGTCGGCATCGTGGCTGACCATGACGGCCGGGATGCCCCATTGCGCTAGCACGCGCTGCAGCTCAGCGCGCAATTCGCGGCGCAGCGCGCTGTGCAGGGCGGCGAAGGGTTCGTCCAGCAACAGCACGTTGGGGTTGCAGGCCAGCGCCCGGGCCAGCGCCACGCGTTGCTGCTGGCCGCCGGAGAGCGTGGCCGGTTTGCTGCGCGCCATGGCCGTGAGGCCGAAGGATTCGATCAGCTCGTCCACCCGCGCCGCGTCCTCGGCCTTCAGACGCTTGCGCCAGGTCGTCAGTCCGAAGGCGATGTTGTCGCGCACGCTGAGGTGGGGGAACAGGGCGTAGTGCTGGAACAGATAGCCGACGCCGCGAGCCTCGGGCGGCAGGTTGATGCCGGCGGCGGTGTCCAGTAGCGCGTGGCCGTTCAAGCGCACGTGGCCGGCACGCACTGGCAGCAGCCCGGCCATGGCTTGTAGCGTCAGCGACTTGCCGGCGCCCGATGGGCCGTAAAGGGCGACGAAGGGCGCCTCCGTTGCAAAGGCGACATCCAGGTCGAAGCGGCGCCGGGCGTCGCTGACTGAGAGTTGCAGGCGAACGTCGATCAAGGTTTGCCGAAACCGTACTTGGCCAGGATGCCCTGGGCTTCGGCCCCGCCGAGGAAGGCGACGAAGTCTCGCGCCAACGCGGCCTGCCGGCTGCCCGCCACGACGGCGGCCGGGTAGGTGATGGGCGTGTGGCCGCCTACCGCCGCGACCACGCGCAGCTTGTCCTTGGCGATCTCGGCGTCGGTGCGGTAGACGAAACCGGCCTCCACCTCGCCGCGAGCGACGTAGTCCAGCACCTGGCGCACGTTGTCGGCGAAGACAAGCTTGGGGCTCACCGCCGACCAGAGCTGTGCGGCCCCCAGGGCCTGCTGCGTGTATCGGCCCACGGGGACGGAGGCCACCTTGCCCACGGCAATGCGTTTCACGGCGGGCAAGGTCAGGTCACCCAGGCGCTTGACGGGGCTGTCCGGCGGCGCCACCAGTACCAGCGTGTTGCTCGCGAAGTCGCGGCGAGTGCCGGTGGCGATGAGCTGTTGGTCGGCACTGCGGTTCATCGTCTCCTGGTCGGCGCTGACGAAGACGTCCACCGGTGCGCCCTGGGCAATCTGCTGCAGCAGCACGCCCGAGGCGGCGAAGTTGAAGCGCAGCGTCGCGCCGGGCTTGACCGCTTCGAAGCGCGGGGCGATCTCCTTGAAGGCGTCGGTCAGGCTGGCGGCGGCCGAGACGGTGAGTTGCTGGGCCGAGGCCAGCAAGGGAAGGGCGGTCAACAGGAGCAGCAGGCGCTTCATGACGGCGAGCGTTGCAGAAAGCGGTTGGACAGCACGAGGATGGCAACCGAGAGGGCTGACACGACGAGGGCGAGCATCAGCGCCAGGTCGTCGCGCYCGGCCTGCACGGCGTCGTAAATGGCCATGGAGGCGGTCTGGGTCTGGCCCGGGATGGAACCGGCCACCATCAGCGAGGCGCCGAACTCGCCCATCGCGCGGGCGAAGGCCAGCAGCGTGCCGGCGAGGATGCCGGGCCAGGCCAGCGGCAGCGTCACACGCAGGAAGGTGCTCCAGCCCGACTGGCGCAGCGTGCGCGCGGCGGCTTCGAGGTTGCGGTCAACCTGGGCGAAGGCGTTGCTGGCGCCCTTGAGCACCAGCGGCAGGGCGACCAGCGTCGAGGCGATGACGGCGCCGTGCCAGTTGAAGATGATGGTGTAGTCGAAGTGCTCGCGCAGCCAGCCACCGAGGGCGCTGCGCCGACCCATCAGCACGAGGATGCCGTAGCCCAGCACGGTCGGAGGCAGCACCAGTGGCAGCATGCAGATGGCCTCCAGCAGGCCCCGGCCCGGGAGCCTGGTGCGAGCGAACACCCAGCCCAGGGCCATGCCCAGCACAAGGGCCAGCGCCGTTGCGACGACGGCCACACGCAGCGTCAGCGCCAGCGGCGCAGCGTCGAACTGGCTCCAGAGATCGGTTGGCATGGTGGCGTAATGTAATCAACTACATCACGAATTGCCGGCCGAAGCGGGGACTGGCCACGGCGCACTATGCTGTCGGGCAATGCCATGGAACTGCTGATCGATCTCTTTGCTCGCTACGGCTTGCTGGCTGTGGCCGTCGCCGTGCTGCTGCACCAGCTCGGCGCGCCGCTGCCGTCCACGCCCTTGCTGCTGCTGCTGGGCGCGGAGTCAGCGGCACGCGAGGGCTTCGCGTTGCGCGCCTTCACCGCGATCACGCTGGCGGCGATGGTGGCCAATGTGCTTTGGTTCTGGGCGGGCCGGCGCCTGGGGCGGCGTGTGCTGGCGGCGCTGTGCCGCATTTCCATCTCGCCGGACAGCTGCGTGCGCCAGAACGAGATCAGCTTCGCCCGTCGTGGCGTGCTGACCCTGCTCATCGCCAAGTTCGTGCCGGGGCTGTCCATGCTCGCGCCGCCGCTGGCGGGTGCCCTGGGCATGACGGCGGGGCGCTTCCTGACCTGGAACCTGCTCGGCTCGGCGCTCTGGGCGGCCGCGGGCCTGGCGGCCGGCCGCGTCTTCCACGCGCAGATCGATGCCGTGCTGCGGGAGCTGAGCCAGTTGGGCGGCGCCGCCCTGGCCCTCGGCGCAGCGATCGTCGCCGCCTATCTCGGCTGGCGGCTGTGGCGGCGCGCCGCCGTCCGGCGCG
>NZ_JBFULE010000154.1:0-9034 GCF_056400485.1 Roseateles sp. P5_B10 | reverse complement strand
GCTTCTGGCTGGCCAAGTGGTTCCGCGTCGCATCGCGCGAGGCGCAGATGGCGCTTTATGGCGAGCTGACCAAGCTGATCGCCACCGGCCAACTGAAGGCGCGCATCCACGCGACCTATCCCGTCGAGCAAATCAAGGAGGCGATTGCCGCGGCCGCAACCGGCGAGCGCGACGGCAAGATCCTTGTCGTGCCCAGGCATTGAGTTCCCACTGAGCCGCGGCGGACACCGTCCTCTAGCGCCTGGGCACCGAGCCCAGCCAGCGCGCGCGGATGCGCTGCAGCTCACCACGCGACTCCAGGCGTTGGATGGCCTGGTTGAAGGCGCGCAGATCGGCCTCGGTCAGCGACCTGCGGCTGAGCTTGTAGGTGACGGGGTCGCGCAGCAGGTGGATGGGCAGCTCGATGAGAGGCACGTCGGCAGCACGCGCGGCAAAGGCGATGGCGACGCTGTCGCCGAGCAGCACGTCGCCGCGGCCGATCTGCATCAGCTGCACGCCCTTGGCGTACTCCTCGAACCAGGTCAGCAGGCCATGGGCCTTGAAGTCGTTGATGATGGGCACCAGGGCCGGCCCGCGGTGGGTAACGAGGCGCAGGTTGGCGCGCAGCAGTTCATCCAGCGAGTGCACGTCCATGCGAGCCTCGTCGGCACGCATGAACACGCCCAGCACCTCGTCGCGATAGGCGCGCGTGTACCAGGCGGCGTCAGCGCGCGGCGTCGCAGCGAGCAGCACATCGAGTTGGCCGGCGAGCAGCATGGGCAGGCGGCGGTTGCGCGGCACTTCGCGCACATAGCTGACACGGCAGCCGGCCTCCTTGGCCACGGCGGCCAGCAACTCGGTCTCCAGGCCGGTGTGATGGCCGTCGGCCATGAAGGAATAGGGCCGCCAGTCCTCAAAGGGCACGCGCAACGGCCGCGTGCAGGCCGCCTGGGCCRGCAGCGGCGCGAACAGCATCAGCGCAAGCAGCAGTCGTCGGAACATCTCGGCCCTGGTCCTTGGCGGCTATCGACCGAGGATAGTCCCGCACGGTGGCATCAACGCGGCTCCAGCACCCTGACGTCCAGCCCCGAGGCCTGGCCGCGCCAGCGGTAGAGCTTCTGCGTCGCGGCCTGGAAGTCCTCGGGCTTCGCGCTGCGGATGGGCATGAAGGTCTGCGGGTTGCGGTCGATGAGCGGGAACCAGCTGCTCTGAACCTGCACCATGATGCGGTGGCCGCGGCGAAAGCTGTGGTTGATGTCCTGCAGCCCAACGCGCAGCTCTTCGACGCGGCCCGGCACCATGGCCTCGGGCGCCTCGAAGCTGTTGCGAAAGCGCCCGCGCAACGGGTCGCCGCGCACCAGCTGCTGGTAGCCACCGAGCGGTGCCTCGGGCGGTTCGACGTCCTCGGTGCGCGGCTTGCGCTTCTTCGCGGCCTCCTCCTCCAGTTCGGCGGGGTAGACGTCGATGAGCTTGACGACCCAGTCGGCGTCGCTGCCCGTTGTCGAGGCGAACAGGCGCGCGACGATGGGGCCGACGATGGTGATGTCCTCCTCCAGCACGTCGCTGCGGAAGGTCAGCACGTCCGGCCGGGTGGCCGCAAAGCGCTGGTCGCTGACCATGTATTCCTGCGGCACGCCCAAGCTCGCGTAGCCGATGTAGGGCACGGGCTTGTTGGGGTCACTGACCCAGGCATCGAAAGCGGGCTCGGTCGCGTCGGGCGGCGCAAAGCTGAGCTTGCCGCCGGGTGCGAAGTAGAGGGTGCGGGCCTGCGCCTGCCTGGGCGGCCAGGCGTCRTAGTGGCGCCAGACGTTGGTGCCGGTCTCGAAGACGGTGGCCTTCGCAATGGGTGCCTTGGGTGCGACCTCTCGCAGATGCTGCTCGAAGAAGGGCAGCAGCACCTCCTTCTGGAACTGCTCGGCGGTGGGCTGCTGGAACTGCACGCGGCCCAGCTGCCGCCCCGGCGCGCCGACCCAGCCGCCATGCACCCAGGGGCCCATGACGAGGCGGTTGTCGGTGGCGGGGCTCTGCCCAGCGATCGCGCGGAAGGTGGCCAGCGGGCCGGCCAGGTCCTCGGCGTCGAACCAGCCGCCCACCGTCAACACGGCGGCGCGGATGTTCTTCAGATGGGGTGTGATGGCGCGGGACTTCCAGAACTCGTCGTAGCGGTCGTGCTCCAGCTGCACGTCGAAGTAGGGGTTGGGGCCGCCGTCCTTGGCCAGCCGCTGCGTCAGCGCCTCGAGGTTACCGTGCTGCAGGTAGAACTCGTAGCCGTCCAGCGTGCCCCAGTCGAACTGCGGCCATTGCTTGGGCGGTGGCACCGGTGCCTGCTGCGGCTTGAAGCCGGTGTAGAAGCCGAAGTTGGCCGCCAGCATGAAGGCCCCACCGTGATAGCTGTCGTCGCCCTTGAAGAGGTCGGCAATGGGCGCCTGCGGCGACGCGGCCTTGATCGCCGGATGAGAGTCGATGATGGATGCCGAGGTGTAGAAGCCCGGGTAGGACACGCCCCATAGGCCGACGCGACCGTTGTGGCCGGGGATGCGGTCCAGCAGCCATTGCACGCTGTCGTGGGTGTCGGAGCTTTCATCGACATCAGCCACGGTCTTCTTGACGGGCTTGTGCGGCGTCATCTCGATGAACTCGCCTTCCGACAGGTTGCGGCCGCGCACGTCCTGGCAGACAAAGATGTAGCCGGCCTTCAGGAACTCCTCGTTCGGCGCGAGGCCCTTGATGCCATCGCGGTCCACGCCGTAGGGCCCGCAGCCATAGGGCGTGCGCACCATCAGGAAGGGGTAGCGCTGGCTCTGGTCCTTGGGAACATAGACGGCGGTGAAGAGCTTCCTGCCGTCGCGCACCGGCACGCGGTATTCGTACTTGGTGTAGTGAGCGCGCGGCTCGTAGGCCGGCGGCTTGTTCTCCTCGTCGGCGGCTTGGGCGCTTGGGCCAGTCAGGCTCAACAGCAGGAAAAAGGAAGCGCGCAGCAGCATCTTTGGCAACGGCGGAATTGACGGAGGGGCGAAGTCTGACACCGACCGGGAGGAGCGTGGCGTTAGGCTGGCGGCTCGTCAGGCTGCAGGAGGCTCCGCCATGAAGATCGACACCCAGGCCTACCGGGTTGCGCCCGGCCAGAAGGTCAAGCTCAAGCACTGGGCCACGGCCGTCGACCCGCTGTACAGCGACAAAGGCGACTACGAGCAGCGGCTGGGCGCCCAGGTCGAGCGGCTGAGCGAGTTGCAGAACCTGCTCTATGCGCACAACCGCTACTCGCTGCTGCTGGTCTTCCAGGCCATGGACGCGGCGGGCAAGGACGGCGTCATCAAGCATGTGATGTCGGGCGTGAACCCGCAGGGCTGCCAGGTGTTCAGCTTCAAGCACCCCAGCGCCCAGGAGCTGGATCACGACTTCCTGTGGCGCACCACGCAGTGCCTGCCCGAGCGCGGGCGCATCGGCATCTTCAACCGCTCCTATTACGAGGAGGTGTTGATCGTRCGCGTGCACCCGGAGATCCTGAAGGCCCAGTCCCTGCCCAAGGAGACGACGCGTGCGCCGGCGATCTGGTCGGATCGTTATGCCTCCATCAACAATCTGGAGCAGCACCTGCACCGCAACGGCACGCGGGTGCTGAAGTTCTTCCTGCACTTGTCCAAGGAGGAGCAGCGCCAGCGCTTCCTGGCGCGGCTGGAGGACCCGGCCAAGAACTGGAAGTTCACCGCCGACGACATGGCCGAGCGCGAGCTCTGGCCCAAATACATGCAGGCCTACGGCGAAGCGTTGGGCGCGACCAGCAGCGAAGAGGCACCCTGGCATGTCGTGCCGGCGGACGACAAGCGCAACGCCCGGCTCATCGTGTCGCAGGTCATCGTCGACACGCTCACGGCGCTGAAGATGAGCTACCCCGAGCCCACCCTCGACGCCGTCGAGCTGGCGGCAATCCGCAAGCGGCTGAAGGCGTGATCAGCCGAACTTGACGGCGTAGACGGGCGGCAGGTGGGCCGACACGGCCTGCCAGCCGTCGCCCGCATCGCCGCTGGCCCACAGGCCACCGGTCGTCGAGCCCATCATCAACTGCTCACCCGCGTCGTCCACCGCCAGGCCGTGGCGGTAGATCAGGTCGTAGCAATGCTTCTGCGGCAGGCCGGCACGCAACACGTCAAAGCTCTTGCCGCCGTCGCGCGTGCGGGTCACGCACAAAGCTCCATCCACCGGGATGCGGCGTTCGTCCTTGACCGCGGGCACGAACCAGGCCGTCTGCGGGTCGGCCGGATGCGCGGCGACGGCAAACCCAAAGCTCGACGGCTGGGCCTGCAGCTCTTCCCAGGTCGCGCCGTTGTCGCTGCTACGGAAGATGCCGCAGTGGTGCTGGCACCAGAGCACATCGGGCTCGGCGCGGCAGCGGACGATCAGGTGCGGGTCCTGGGAGTTCTCGTCGCCGGCCAGCTCGGGCGGCATGAAGTCGGCCCGCATACCCTTGGCGCGCAAGCCCCAGCTGCTGCCGCCATCGGTGGTGCGCCAGGCGCCGCCGCAGGACACGCCCACCAGCAGGTCGTCGGCGTTCGATGGATGCGGGCAGATCGAGTGCAAGGCCGGCGCCGGGTTGCCGCCGCCCATCCACTGCAGGCGGCGCGGGTCCATCCACAAAGCTTCGCTGAGCTGCCAGCTCTCGCCGCGGTCGCGGCTGACGAACAGGCCGCCGGGAATGCTGCCGCACCAGATCGCGTCGCCCGAGCGCTCCAGCGAGAACACCTGCTCCAGCTTCCAGGCCGGACCTTCCGCGCCTTCGGGCTGGGCCGGAAAGCTCGGCGCCGTCACCTCGCGCCAGGTCTTGCCGGCGTCGTCGCTGGCCTGCAGCTTGGCGCCGAAGTGGCCCAGGTTGAGGCCGGCCAGCATGAAGCCCGAGGCGTCGGGCGGCAGCAGCATGGTGACCGGGTCGGCCACGAAGCTGAGGTTCTCGATATGCCAGGTGCTGCCACGGCGGCGCAACTCGAAAAGGCCTTTGCGGGTCGCGACCCAGGCGCGGTCTTGTGTCATCTCTCAACCTCCAGACAAGGCTTGCAGGACATGGACCCGACTGTTGGGCCCAAGCGGGTCGGTCAGGCCCCGCAGATCGCGGATGCGCCGGCCGTCAATGAAGATGACGACGTTGGGCCGCAGATGGCCCTGGTCGTCGAGGATGTAGCCACGCAGCCTCGGATTGATTTCGAAGGCGGCGTCCAGGCCCTCCCGCAGCACGACCGCGGGCGTGTCCACGAGAGGCGTGTCGACAAAGCGACGCAGCTGTGGCGTGAATTCGATGAGGGCCATGGGAAGACGACGAACGAGGCGGGGCCCATTCGACGTGGACACCCCCACGGCAGCACCCGGAGTAACCCTTAACGACAATGCCGGCCATGAACTCCGGCATCCTCTTCGCCCTCGGCGCCTATCTGAGCTGGGGGTTGTTCCCGCTCTACTTCCGCCAGATCGCTTCCATCCCCGCGCTGCAGATCGTGGCCCACCGCACGTTGTGGTCGCTGGCCTTCGTGGCCGTCGTGCTGCTGGTGACGCGCAATCTGTCCTGGCTGAAGGACGTCAGCGCGGCGACCTGGCGGCGCTTTGCACTGTCGGCCACGCTGATCGCCATCAACTGGCTGACCTATGTCTGGGCCGTCGGCCATGGCCATGTCATCGACGCCAGCCTGGGCTACTTCATCAACCCGCTAGTCAATGTGGCGCTGGGATTCGCCGTGCTGCACGAGCGCCCGCGCCCGGTGCAATGGCTGGCCGTGGGGCTGGCAGCCTTCGGTGTGGTGTGGCTGACGGTGGCCGGCGGCAAGCTGCCCTGGGTGACTCTGGTGCTGGCGGTGAGCTTTGGTCTCTATGGCCTGATGCGCAAGACGGCAAAGCTGGGTGCCATCGAAGGCCTGACGCTGGAGACCCTCATCCTCGCGCCGCTGGCCGCGGGTGGGCTGATCTGGTGGTCGCAGGACGGCAGCATGGCTGGCCAGACGGCCGTGGACTGGGCCTGGCTGATCGGCACCGGCCCGGTGACGGCCGGCAGCCTGTTGCTGTTCGCGGCCGGCGCACGGCGTCTCCCGCTGGCGACGCTGGGCGTTGTTCAGTACGTGTCGCCGTCGCTGCAATTCCTGCTGGGTGTGTTCCTGTTCCACGAGCCCATGGACGCGAGCCGCCTCATCGCCTTCGGCTTCATCTGGGCGGCGTTGGCTCTGTACTCGCTGGATGGCTTGCGGCTGGCGTGGCGCCTGCGCGTGGTTTGACGAGCTGCCCGTTTCCCGGCGCGATGGGCGCCGAGGCAGCCGGCTTTGCCGAAGCCTTGGCCCCATTGGCATAGAAGTCACGCGTCTTCTCGTTCAGGGGACCGCGGTCGAGCTGCCACAGGCCCAGCGGGCCATGAACCAGCATGAACGAGTGCTCGGAGCCTCGCTCGAACTGGGCCCAATATTCCTTCAGCTCCGGAAATTGCAGCGCTGGCAAGCCTGGCTGCACGGGCTGCAGCGATGTGGCGCCCACCAGCCGATAGGCCGCGGACTGGGCGGCGGGAGCCAGCGTCTGGTCCAGGCGCTTGGCGAAGGGAACCGCGGCAATCGCCATGGCAATGATCATCAGGAACGTCACCCCTGCCGACTCGGCCATCGGTACATGATGTCGACGCAGGACGGGAAACAGAGGCAACGCCAACAGAACGCCTATCAGCGGCAGGACCGCCAGGTCGCCAAACAGCGGTACGACGGCAAACGGCGTTTCGGACAGCAGTTCATGGTCATTGGCCATGGCGTCGACACCGGCGAATATCAACAACGCCAGCAGCACGCCGGTGGCGATCGCCGAGGCCCGGTTCTTGTCGAGTGCGAAGCCTCCCATCGCTAACGGCGGCAAAGGCTTGCCGGGCAGCAGGGCCCGGAACAGGTCGGCCGTGCCGTCGCGCGAGGCATGGGCATTCATGCCCACGTCGGCGGCCACCATCAGCTCGTCACCGCGGCCCTTCAAACGGAGCCAGTGGACAGGGTTACTCAGGGCGTTGCCGCCGGCCCACTCGATCTGCAGCGCTGCCTTGGACATGAGCCGATCCAGCCGCTCGCCATCCCAAAGATGGGCAACGACGCGCACGGCATCACCCGTATCCAGCAACAGGCCGGAGCCCTCGAAGGGCAACCATTTCAGCCGCCGGGCGAAGGCCTCGGGCCGCGACACCTGAATGCGGAACCAGCGACATCCCTCTCCAGGCGCCAGTTCGTCCAGCAGGGCGTCCTGCCTCTGCTTGCCGAGGCGCACTCTGTGCACCAACCAGCCAAGCCAAGCCACCAGCCCCAGCTGCAACGCCAGGGGTAACCAGAACGCCCATCCCTTCATGTGACCTCCCTTGCGCCGCTTGCCGGGCGCTGGGAGGGAAGTCTAGGTGGGCCAGCGTCAGCTCCGCATCAGGAAGTCGAAGGCACCCAGGGCCGCCTTCGCACCATCACCGGCCGCGATGATGATCTGCTTGAAGGGCACGGTCGTCACATCACCGGCGGCGAACACGCCGGGCAGCGAGGTGGCGCCCTTGGCGTCCACGATGATCTCGCCATGCTTGCTGAGCTCCAGCGTGCCGCGCAGCCACTCGGTGTTGGGCACCAGGCCGATCTGCACGAAGCAGCCTTCCACTTCGACACGCTTGCTCTCGCCGCTGATGCGGTCGGTGTAGTTCAGGCCGTCGAGCTTGCCGTTGCTGCCACCCGTGAACTCGGTTGTCTGCGCGTTCACGATGATGGTGACGTTGGGCAGGCTCTGCAGCTTCTTGACGAGCACCGCATCGGCGCGCAGTTCGGCGCCGAACTCGACCAGCGTCACGTGCTTGACGATGCCGGCCAGATCGATGGCCGCCTCGACGCCGGAGTTGCCGCCGCCGATGACCGCGACCGGCTTGCCCTTGAACAGCGGGCCATCGCAGTGCGGGCAATAGGCCACACCCTTGTTCTTGTACTCGGCCTCGCCGGGCACGCCGACGTTGCGCCAGCGCGCGCCGGTGGACAGGATGACGGTCTTGCCCTTGAGCTTGGCGCCGTTGGCCAGTTCCACCTCGACGAAGCCGCCCGGCTGCGCGGCCGGCGTGAGCTTCTCGGCGCGCTGCAGGTTGTGAATGTCGACCTGGTAGTCCTTGACGTGGCCTTCCAGCGCGGCGGCGAACTTCGGCCCGTCGGTCACCGACACGGAGATGTAGTTCTCGATGCCCAGCGTGTCGTTGACCTGGCCGCCGAAGCGCTCGGCCGCCACACCGGTGCGGATGCCCTTGCGAGCCGCGTAGACGGCTGCTGCCGCGCCGGCAGGGCCGCCGCCGATGATGAGCATGTCGTAGGGCTCTTCGGCATCCAGCTTCTTGGCGTCACGCACGGCGGCGCCGGTGTCGAGCTTGGCAACGATCTCCTCGAGCGACATGCGGCCCGAGGCAAAAGGCTGGCCGTTGAGCCACACGGCCGGTACGGCCATGATGTCACGCGCCTCGACCTCACTCTGGAACAGGCCGCCATCGATGACGGTGGTGCGGATGCGCGGGTTGACGATGGCCATCAGCGACAGCGCCTGCACGACGTCCSGGCAGTTGTGGCAGGTCAGGCTCATGTAGATCTCGAAGTCGAGATCCAGGTCCAGCGCCTTGACGGCGTCGATCTGCGCCTGCTCGACCTTCGGCGGATGACCGCCGGTCCAGAGCAGCGCGAGCACCAACGACGTGAACTCATGGCCCAGCGGGATGGCGGCAAAGCGCAGCGATTGCTCTGTGCCCGTGCGGCGCAGCAGGAACGACGGCGTGCGGGTGTCGACGCCATCGGTACGCAGCGAGATCTTGTCGTGCATGCCGGCGATCTCTTCGAGCAGCTCGTGCATCTCGTCGCTGGACTTGGAGTTGTCCAGCGAAGCAATGATCTCGAAGGGGACCTTGACGTGGTCCAGGTAGCCCTGGAGCTGGGTCTTCAGTGCGGCGTCCAACATGGTGACTTCCTTTCAGTGAGGCGTGGCGGGGCGGGCCACTGCTGAAAGGGTCCCCGATGCCGGAGGCCCTTTCAGCAGAACCTGTCTGGTTCTGCAG